>UQXS01000083.1 GCA_900545125.1 uncultured Ruminococcus sp. | reverse complement strand
TCCAACTCATAAGAAGGATTCTGATATCCGGATCCAGGCCCTCCCGGATTCTGCGAAGATTCCTCATAAACCTTGTAATACTTTGTAAAAGGAATTTCTTCCTTTACTGCCTTTGACAAATCGAATGTTTCTTTAACAGAATAATTTGGATTATTGCTTTCTTCAGACTTTGCCATAATAACAAAATTATCAGCATTAGCCTCAACATTGCCTGTCATAACAAATACAATTTCGGAAACGTTCTTTTTGTCCTCATCGTTCAGACCGTCAAGAACAAATTGATACCAGTAGCTGCCGCTTGACCATGTAACATTTTCAAGCACCTTGTCTTCTTTTGCAGACTGAGCAGATGCTTCAACAATCACATCAGTACCTGGCACTGTTGCCTGAACCTTGCCGTTTGCCTCTGAAGCTTCGTCATTCCAGAGTTTGTAATATTTCTGCGGATCCACCTGAGCGGTGCTCCAGTTATTTTTTTCTTCGTAAATATTTTTATCAATTGTATTGTTTTCGCTCGAATCTTCTCTTATTATAATTCTGAGCTTATCAGCATTCGCATCAACGTCACCGCTCATTACAAAAGTAACCTTAGTAACATTATCCGTACTGATTCCAAGAGAGTCGATAGAAATTTCATTCCACCATGATCCTCCATGAGGGAACGCTACGTTTTCCGATACGCCCTCAGTACCGTCTGCATATGTCAGAATCAGTTTATCAAGATTAATAGATGGCGAGTCTGCACCGCCCCATGCCATCCGCTGAATCTTTTTGCCGCTGGCATCATAATCAATTGTGTATGAATACTGTGTTTTAGCTTCTTCAGCCGGAGTATACTGAGCTCTGTTATCATCGGTAAGCTCAAATCCGTCCTGACCCAGAGTATAGACATCCTTTTTAGCTGAAGGATACTTTAAGATGAGTTTTTCGAGTGTTACTGAAGGAGCCTTTGCCCCGTTCCATGCCATCTGTTTCAGATTTTCACCGTCGTCACTGTAATTTAAAGTATATGAATATCTGTACTTCTGTTCACCGACAGGAATATATTTTGACGGATTTGCATCAATTTCTTCCTGAGTGATATTATTGCCGACTGTGTAAATAACAGGGTCGATATTATATTCATCCGTCTGAATTGTATAGTCTTTTTCTTCGCTTTCGGAAACTTCGATGTAATACGCCTGTGTTTCATCAAGTTCATATCCCTCCGGAGCCTTTATCTCTTTAAGGATATATCTGCCAGGCTTGATATCGAGTGTAAGTTTACCGTCTGCGCCGGTGATGCCTGTAACTTCTGCGCTGTCAGAACCAACAGGGAAAAGACCAAACTCTGCGCCCTCAAGAGGTGTCTCGGTATCAGCAATATACTTGCTCATGTCGATTGTATAAGCCGACTCCATACCGAGCAGTGAAATAGGAGCTCTGAACGGTCTGTAACCGAACTCAGCAGGACCGTCGGCAGTTGCTGCAATCAGCGCACCTGAAAGATGCGGATTGCCTCCGTTGGCAGCCGCAGTGCTCTTGAAAGCTGCTGACGGAGCAAAAATTGTTCCGTTAAAGCAAGCACTGTAATCAACCTCTGAAGCTTTCGGGAAATTATAAAGTATTTTATCCGAATCAGGGTTGTTATTCTTGCCGTCTGCACCAAGCTTATCAATTCTCTTGTTTGCATAGGTCGTCATGATCTGGTTGTCATTATTATTAGCGCCTATAGTGATATTGGCGTCATTGCAGTTTACAACAACATAGGTTCCGTCCGGAACGTCAAAAATAATTTCGTTACCGCTCGGATTCCACTTATCAACATTAAAATATGCAACCGGATCAGTTCCGCTATACGTACAGGTAAGTGTATTGCCATTCCATGATACTGCTGTTCCGTCTTTTTCTGCTAACGAAGCAAGAGTATTCGACCTATCTTTCAATTTCTGGAATTGCTCACTGAAATCAAAAAGCTTAGCCTGATATATACGGTCTAAATTTGTAGAATATCTTTTATCTTCCGGATTTTCTCCGATGTTTGAACCTGCTTCACTTTTGATATACTCAGCACCGGCGTCATTCTGAACGACCATTTTCCAGTCTTCATCATAAATTTCGCCATCATTATAATATTTATTGGTAACATTTACACCGTATAATTTATCATTGCCGACAGCGCCGTCCCAGATGAGATATGCATAACCGGAATTGCCGTTATTGATAGCATTCGGCAAGGTTGTTTTATTCTGGAAATCACCTCTTCCTATGCAATATCTCCAATCTTTATTAGCCACAGCAAAGTCAAGATTACCGCCTATGGCAACACGTCCTTCTGAGTCACTGTTTGTCGGAGTAAAATCACCTTTCAGGAACAAACAGAACTGTGATGCAATACCAAGTGCATAGTCTTTATCATATTGGCTTATTGCTTCGTCAACACTTGAAAACGTCTTATCATACGGCACACCGTCCGGATTTACAGGCTGTTTTCCCACAAGCAACGTAACATCGTCAACAGATGAGCCGCCGCCCAGCGATTCACCTGCATCAGCGATCAATCCTGTGCCAAGCTGAAGTCCCGACGGAATTATATAGGAAACAGCCAGTGCCGCAGAGGTAATGCTGCTTAAAAGCCGCTTTCCCCATGATTTTTTCATTGGTTTTCCATCCTTTCATTTATTTTTTAAATTTGGGGTTCATTATGCGTGTACGCAAAAAGAGCCTAACAAATTTTGTAATAACATTATATCACAACATGATAATAATTTCAAGACCTTTAATACATTCCGACAGAGAAAAAAAGGGCACGTTTTTGTTAACTTTGCACATTGATTTCACATAAACACGAGATATAATATATGCTATTAACATTTTTTTAATATTTTGTGTTCGATCCGCACGAAAATTCACGAAAAGTTTCTAAAAAGACTTTACATCCGAAAAAAAATGTGATATCATAGTTATGTTGTATTATATCCTCAATGAGGAATAGTAACAAGGAGGAAAATTTAATATGAAAGAAAAAGCAAAGGTCTCTACCAGATCACTGGTACTGATGGGTCTGCTGACGGCGATCATCGGAGTATTTTCGTGCACGCCGATAGGCTCTATTCCCATTGGTCCGCTCGTTATCACCCTTAATGTGATACCCGTTGCGATAGCTGCAATTGCCCTCGGCCCTATAGGCGGTGCTGCCATGGGAGCTGTTTTCGGACTTTTCAGCTTTTTACAGTGTATCGGCATTGGTATTCCAAGCACAATGGGCATATTTACATTTGAGATAAGCCCGTTCAGCACGTTCATTCAGCGTTTTGTGCCGAGAGTTCTCGACGGATTTCTTGCAGGATGTATTTTCAGAATTGTTTCTAAAATATCCAATGCAAAAATATCCTGTTTTATCACAGGATTCTGCACAGCATTGCTGAACACTATTTTTTTCATGAGTGCATTGGTCATGTTGTTTGGAAACAACGCAGAATTTGCAGAAAAGTACATGACTGACGAAGACGGCAATGTCAAATCGGCAATTATTTATATTCTGACATCTATCAGCCTTAATGCGGTCTGTGAAATGATTGCCGCAACGATAGTAGCAGGTGCAGTAGGATTTGCCCTTATCAGAGCGAAGATGATATCTGTTCCGGTGAAAAAAGCGGAAACAAGCAATTAATCAAAAAGATAAATTACAAATATAATACAACAAAGGGTGTCCGTCCGGACACCCTTTTTATGCTGTTATGAAAGACTTTTCACGATATATTTTCCGCAGAGCTGACGGCTCTTGCCGACATTGAACACGTGTTCATGGAAAGTTTTTGTAATAACATCACGATACTGTTCTTTTTCGGAGAGCATTCTGCCGACTGTTTCGCCGATATTACCGAGAGCGTCAGGTTCAAGCGAAACACCGATAACATTTCTCAGCGTTATGTTTATCGGCTTTGTCTTTATCTTTTCCCATTCCTGATTCATTACTTTCATAGGCGTATTGATAAAGAGCACGGGACGTTTGGTAACAAAGGCAAATTCCCAGGAAATATCCGACCAGTCGGTAATAAGAATATCCGACTCCATAACGGGATTATTCGACGAAAAATCGGTCTGTATTTCGATATTGGCAAATTTTCCGTACTTTTCTTTCATTATCTCGAACTTCTCCGGCTCATGACGAACCTGCTGCGGATGAGGACGGACAATTATCTCATAATTGGTTTTCGCCAGTGAATCGAGTATCTCATCAATGCACGAATCAATGATATTATCCGGCTGCCACGACGGAGCAATAAGGATTCTCGGAGTCTCATTCTCAGCATGATCTGTACTTTCGTACTTTTCTATCATTTCGTCGATAAGTGGGTATCCCGTTTCAACGAGACGTTTTTTCGGAGTTTTGTAGAGTTCCTCAGCATCACGTATTTCACTTACACAGTCAGTGCCCACGGCAAATACCGTGTCGTACCAGTCAAGAGCGCCCTTGCGCAGAGTAAGAGCCGTGCTTCCCATGCCGTGGAAAGCGTATATATATTCGATCTTCTTGTTTACTCTCGAACGTTTGAGATGATATTTTTCCAGATCAGGCGTTGTCATAACGCATATCCGGCAGTCAAGACGCATAAAGAGCGGAATAAGATACTTGTCCGAAGCGATATAATAGGGCTTTATCTGTTCTCTCGGATCGTTGAAAACAGCATCGTCCGGATCGCTGGTAACATAGTGTATTGTTATATCGGAGTGATTGCAGATATAGTCTATCATACCGGCATAATACTTAAAAAATCCGCTTTGTTCAGAATAGAACACAAGCTGCATCTTTTGGTTGGCAAAAAACTTTTTATAGTCTGTCTTTTCTCTTGCCCCGTGGAGCTTGTGGATGCGTTCTTTTTCAATGCGCTGTTCTTTCATCTTGTTGAGGTAATCGTAGTCGATATATTTTTTCGGAGGCATACACAGATTTGTAAGGAACATAGACGGAATAGCAAAGATATTGCCGAATATCCAGTACAGACCCACGCCTGCCGGAACAAGAAATGCAAAATAAGCGGAAAATGCTACCATAAACAGCGTAGTGAGAATCTTGTTTGCATTGCCCTGAGCCATCTGCAAAATATTTATCTTATTCTGTACAACGCAGAGAAGCCATGCACTTAACCCCGAAAGCAGCGGTATCAGCAGGAGTATATGATCTCTTTTGAATGAAGGAGTTTTACTGAGATCTATACCGAGAAAATGCATATCGAGAGCCTTTATCTGAGAAAATACACCGGAAAGGTCTTTTCCCTCCGGAAAGATTCCGGACTTTATTTTTCTGATTATCTCAACCTGATAACTGCTGTCCTCGTTGTTGAAACTTCCGGAAGCGTTTACGAACCATTCTCTCATGCCCTCGATAACATCGCTGTCGATCTGAAGCACATATGAGAGCGGACGATAGATAACGTAAACAAGACCAAGTACAAGGGGGATCTGAATAAACAGCGGAACCGAACCGAGTATAGGATGATACTTGTGCTTTTTGTAGAGTTTCAGACGTTCGTCAGCCAGTTTATCCTTGTCGTCGATATATTTGATTTTAAGAGCATTTTCCTCCGGCATAAGCCTTACCATATTAATGGAATTCTTTTGTGTCAGCAGACTTACGGGAAAAAGCAGAACTTTTGTAAAAAGAGTGAATACGATGATACTCAGACCGTAGTTATGGATCAGATTATAGATCAGACTCATTACCCAGCCAAGAATTGTACCTAATACAGCCATACGTAAGTTCCCCGGAAATTACTTTTCGTCATCATCCGCAAGAAGATCGTCAGCGGTTATAACGTCCTTTTCGCCGTCGTGGAGTGCATTTATCTCGGCTGTATCAATAGATTCAACCTCTTCGTTCTTGTTCTTTTTAAAGGCTCTTCTGATCTTGCTCCAGAAGATACCCAGAAAAGTACCCACGGTAATAAGAACACCTGCTGCTATCTGAATGATAAGGCTTGTAGTTGCAGGGTCTATATACATTGCTGCTGACTGATTAAACATATTATCTTTCCTTTCTTATTTATCTTCGGCTTTCCAGTTTTCAAAATTTCTTGCATCGCCCGTTATTTTATAGAGCGTTTTAGCTTCAAGACGTCCGTAGCCCTTGAAATCATACGTTTGCAGGTATCTGTCCGGATGAAGTTTCTGAGTTATTACGTCATTGTATGAATAGCCGAATTTTTTATGATCTATTCCGGCATAATCCAGAATGCTTGCCGGGAAGAAATCGTTTGTAAGCTCAGCTTCGCTGTTGATCTGCATAGGAATGCTGTCCGCATTTGCAGACTTCACGAGAAGTGAGGTCATTATCGGGCTGCTGAGGTACATATCGTCTTCCTGTTCGATCTCAACAGGCGGTCTGCCGTGATCGCCAAGAATTATTATTGTAGAGTTATCATAAACGCCGAGTTCTTTCATTTGTTCCATGTAATAGAAAACGATTTCCAGATCACCTCTGAGTGTTTCAACTCTTTCAATAGGTTCTGTGCCAGTCTCATCGAAAAGTGAAACAAGCCTCCATGAGCGGTTGTGAGCGCCGTTCAGGTGGGTATATGTAAAAACTTTATTTTCGCTGTCTGCATTAAGAGGATGATTTCTAATGTACTCATTGAATTTAAGATCGGAATCAACATCTGTTGCCATAGGCATCCGGTCCTGCATATCGTTTTTGTACGTCACGAAATCCGATGAAAGATTTGCGCCCATGCCGACCGTACAGAGACTTTTAACTGCGTACGGCGAAAGC
Source organism: uncultured Ruminococcus sp. (assembly GCA_900545125.1). Taxonomy (GTDB): domain Bacteria; phylum Bacillota; class Clostridia; order Oscillospirales; family Ruminococcaceae; genus Ruminococcus. The sequence continues at coordinate 2,878 of UQXS01000083.1, read as the reverse complement.
TTAGCAAGGGAGATTCTCGTAAGTGAGGGGACTATGCCGCCCTTTCCGGTATAGTTGAAATCGACATTATCCTCACTGCACTGCCGGATATTATCACACTGTTCTTTAAGCTGTGCCACACTGCTGTATGTAGTGAGATTATCTATAAGAAGATTAACATTGTATCCGTTTTCTTTAAGATTTTTCGGTACGGTATCGCCGTCCCATGCCTTGCTGACATAATCTGCCCATTCCGTGCCCTCATACATATAATTAGTGAGCATCTGCGGAACAGACGGGAACGTCTGTGTATTGTGAGATATATTATTGCGGTAATAAGTAAAGCCCTCAAATTTTTCTTTTAATTCGGGATAGCGTTCTACTGCTTCGTCCATCCAGTCGCCGTCCATTCTGTCAACGAGAAAAACGATGATATTTTCATCTTTTGAAAGGGACATAGCCGGTTCGTAGGAGAGGTAGGAAGTATAATTCTTCTTATATTTTCCGAAATCAGCCGAGATCATGGATGTTCCCGTACCTGCAAGCTGCATAAGGAAGAATAGTGTACACATATACGGCACAAGTTTTCCGCCGGAGAAATTAAATATCTTGCTGTCGGGTCTGCATTTTGCGATAAGACTGAGGAACACCGGCAGGAAAGTAAGCGTCACGAAGAGAGCCATATTCAGGGTCGTTGTCACCTTATTGTCAGTATAGTGGTGAGCATCGCCGGTGAAGGAAGTCATTTTTCCGTTAAGGAATAGCATCTGCACGTAGCCTGCTAAAAGAAGTCCGAAAACGAACCTTGAGAATATGAGATATGCGATTTCATGTATCAGCAGCAACAGGTTCTGGATAACGAAAAGAGCTGCGGCTGAAAGTGAAGCTGTTATCAGCATAGGCAGAAACACACGTCCGAAGCCTACTATAAAGTCCTTCTGATTGCCTATAAATACGTCAAGCGGCGCAAAGAAAAACAAGGTAAAGCTGAAAGCCAGACTTATCAGTAGCATTGTCAGTTCATTCTTTTTGTTGAATCTTGATTTTATCCCTGTATTTGCTTTAATATTTTTCTTTTCTTTGCTTTTATCTTTGTTCATATTTTATCCCCCTATCATTGACAAAAACGCACATTATTTATTATATCACAGCGATTTGCCAATGTCAACAAATAACGAATCATTTAAGCAATTGCAACAAAAAAACATTCCGTACCATTAAATAATGTACGGAATGTTAAGTAAGCGCAGCACAAAGATCATGTTAATTCTTATGCACTTTTTCATTTGCGTCATAGAACACATTATATATTACTGCCCTGTGGCTGTAGGTGCTCAGTACAAGACCGATAATAGCGTACATACTGACCATAGCCGTTCCTCCTGCGCTCAGGAAAGGCAGGGGGATTCCGATAACAGGAGCCATTTTCAGCACCATGCCGATATTGAGTATGCAGTGAGAGAGCATAAGTCCGAAAGCTCCCATGCAGATAAAAAGTCCGAGTCTGTCACAGGCAACACGGCTGTCCGCAAAGATCTTAAGACAAATATACGCCAGGATTATAAGGAGTCCCATTGCTCCGAGAAAGCCGAAGACCTGTCCCACATACGTGAAGATGAAGTCATTGTGGATCTCCGGAACATAGATATAATCCTCTGCATTTCCCATAAGACCCTTTCCGAAGACCTTTCCGGATTTAAGAGCGGCAAGTCCGAGATCCTGCTGATATTCAATATCGGAATCACTGCCGGGCTGAAAAAGGATAAGTATACGTTTTTTATGGAATTCATCAAGGACAAAGAACCACATAGCCGCTATAACTCCGCCAATAACTACAGGAGCAGCCGCAACGTATTTCCACGAGATCTTCGCCGAACATATCATAAAAGCGAAGATTGCCGCAAAAACGATAGCCGTTCCGTAGTCGCCCTGAAGACCGAGCACAAAGCCAACGAATAATCCGCTCACCAGAATAATGACCAGTGAGTAATTGCCTACAAAATACAGCTGTTTGAGTGTGTCTTGAAAACGCGTAAACGACGGGCCGAGGTTTACAACTAAACGGAAAAGAAAGCGTGAGAAGTTTCCGAGCGTACGCACGCCGGAAAGCGCCCAGGCGCCGACGGAACTGATCCAATTAAAAATACCCATCATTTCAGACCAAGCTCCTGATTCAGCGGTTCGGCCGGATACTGGAATCGGACGGGACCGTCCGGCAAACCGTTAACAAATTGATAGACGAACGGATCTTTGCTTTGACGCAGCTCGTCAGGTGTTCCGTGTGCAGCGACTTTTCCGCTGGAAATCATATAGACGTAATCTGCGATGCCGAACGTTTCCTGAACGTCGTGCGTGACGATCAGACTTGTTGAGCCGAGAACAGTGTTCAAATTGCGGATCAGCTGAGCGGTCACGCCCATAGAAATCGGATCTAAGCCGGCAAAGGGCTCGTCATACATAATGAGCATCGGATCGAGCGCAACGGTTCTGGCGAGCGCTACGCGGCGGCTCATACCTCCGGAAATCTCAGACGGGTACAGTTGAGCGGCACCGCGAAGTCCGACCGCATTGAGTTTGAGCAAAACGAGGTCACGAATTAAAGCTTCCGGAAGATCCGTGTGCTCACGCAGCGGGAAAGCGACGTTATTGAACACCGTCATATCCGTAAACAGCGCTCCGAACTGAAACAGCATTCCCATCTTTCTGCGGATGCGGTACAGAGATTCGAGGTTGGCCGTATTCAGCCGTTCTCCGTCAATAAAGACCTCTCCTTTATCCGGCGTCAGCAAACCTCCGATAAGTTTCAGAAGGGTTGTCTTGCCCATGCCGGAGCCGCCCATAATGGCAATCACTTCGCCCTTACGGAAGGATAAGCTCACGTCATCCAAAATGACGCGGG
>UQXS01000082.1 GCA_900545125.1 uncultured Ruminococcus sp. | reverse complement strand
TGCTATTGTGGAATAATGGGCTTCGCCTGCCGCATCGTTATACTGAAGCTTCAAGTAAAATGTATCCGTACTGTTTCCGTTATCATACATAACGTTTGCACTGAAACTATACTCATTTCCGGGAATGAACGCTCTGGAATTCAATGTTTTGTAAGCTCCGTTCCACGCCGATTCTCTTTTCGTTACCAGCAGAGATTCATTGCCCACGAAAGATGTTTTGTCACTTGTTTCGATCTTTGCCGCCCCTCTGCCGTTCCAGTCGCAAAGATTTCCCTCAAAGCCGTCTACAAAGTACCATCCGAATTGATTCGGCTCAACAACTTCGGGCTGATTCCAGTCAGCACGTTCATAATCGAAGAAATCAATGTCCGCATAGCCGCCTGTACTCTTTGTCGGATAGCTGTAAACAGCGCTTCTATAGCCGGTAAAAAGCTTGAGATCGTAGCTCATTTTCAGTTCATTGCCGATTTTTGTCCAGCTCTTGCCGTCGTATGAGTAGTAAAAATTCGCCTTATCAATGTTATATGAAATATTCAGATCACTGTCAACATCGTTGAATTTGAAATCCGCTTTCAGGTAGATCTCATTACCGCTGAGAGCTGTTTCCTCAATTATTTTATTGTAGCTGTCCGTAATACTTCCGCCGCTTTCAGCTATACCGTTTTCGGACATATAGATTTTTTTCGTTCCATTATCGGCAACGTAGACGCCGACATTTCCGTACTTGTACTGGAAAGCTGAAAGTCCCGCATGATCGCCGGCTTTCATGTTGGATGTATCAAGTTTGATAACACTGCTGCATGCCGGCCCCTCTGTACGCTGTGTCAGCGTATTTCTTGCATTGAGTATATTTGTTGCAAGCGTTTTATTTTTCAGCCTGAGCCAGCCCTTTCGCTCGGTTACAGACCACGCTGTGTTATCGGGATTATGATTCCACTGCCACTCAAGAGCAAGATCGTTGGAACTGTAGTTGAATTCATCATCTGCGGCAAGAAATGTTCCCTGATAATTTCCGTCAATTGCAAGCGTTTTGGGAACTTTTCCGTTTTCTCCCATAATCGGCCAGTCATTCTGCCATGTTACAGGAACAAGTACAGGGATACGTCCTACTGCACCGTGATCCCGGAAAACGAGTCCGTACCATTTACCATCCGGCGTATCAATGATTCCGCCCTGTGCAGCTCCGTCAGAATTAAGAATGGTTTTTCCCTCGTAATTACCCAGAATATCCTTACTTCTGTAGCAGAGTTCAATTCTTCCGCTGTTGCTCGGCCATGCAATAAGGAAAATGTAATAATATCCGCCTATTTTCTGAATATGAGATCCCTCGCCGCTCAAACCGTCAAGACCGGTGGAAAAAAGCGTTTTGTCTGCTCCGCCGAATTTGAAATCTGTCATTTCAGCGTTAAGTTCTTTAATTTTTATTGTGCCGCCTGCACCGTACACGAGATAATTCCTGCCGTCATCATCGAAAAAGAGCGAGGCGTCATGATACATTCCGTTTAACTCTGTTTTAGTCCATGTACCGTTTTCAATATCGTTGGTTTTATAAATGTAAGATTTTCCCGTTCCATAGCTTCCGAAGAAAACATAGAACGTGCCTTTGTGATACCTCAGACTTGCTGCCCATTGTCCATGAGCATAATCATTCTTGCCATTCGTAAGATTCTGGACATCTCCGTCAGCAAGCGTATCATAGACATAGTTGCAGATCTCCCACGAAGCAAGATCCTTAGACTTCATTATCGGTGCTCCCGGACTGAAAAACATGGTCGTGCTTATCATATAGTATGTATCACCGACACGGATCGCATCAAGGTCGGGAACGTCTGCCCAGATAACAGGATTGGCAACGACAGAACTTTCTGCCGCCGTAACCGTCTGTATCGTTTTGGGCGGAATGTATATTGACGCAGTAACCAAGGCAAGCGCTGCTGTACCGGACAATACCGCCTTAAAGCATTTTTTTAAATCAATTTTCATTAAAATATCCTCCTTTGCAGATTAATCTTGTATAAATCTTGCTATTTATAATTTTATTATATTTTTGCGGATTTGACAACCCCAAATTTGAAGATTTAGTGTAAAAAATGATGTTTCGACTCCGTTTTTACATGAAAACGGTGGTATTAAAATGTAGGGGACGGCGTCCCCGGCGTCCCGGATAACGGCTGCCTGTATTAGAATATCTATTTAAAATATGAAGTTTGTTTACTATCGTATCATAGTCCGCTGCATTAAATTGAATGTTGTAAGAATTATTAATTTCCCAGTTATTCCCGTTTATTTCAGCACATTTTATTCTGACTGTTATTCCTCCATCCGGAGCGATTTATTCATGTCAAAAGTTCCGCCGCCCTCCGGCAGTGTATCGACGGGGTGACTTATTCGGGGATGCTATGAATATTTCCATTGACGACTATCTCTTTGAAAATCCTATGGAAGTGATTGCAAATAAATCGGACTTTCTGATTTCTCTTTGTGAAGTTATCGCCGGCGGAAAATATGGATGTCTTGCTCCTGCAAGCAGAAGAAATCAGGGATACACCATGAAGGACTTGGAGGATATTTCTTCTTTTGAGGAGAGCAACCCTGACCGCAGGCGTGATTTTGCACCGCTTAGTGCGATCCGATCAGTACCCGAAGGTGTTGCAAAATCGCTGCTTCTTAACAGTGTGACAAGAGGATTTATGACAAACAAGTGCATCAGAGATACCCTTGGCGTTGACGCTGATACGGCTGACAGGATCATTTCGGAATTTCAGAATGCAGGCTATATCAGTTCCGAACAGGGCGGCAATCACAGATTCCCGACAACGATCACTTTTGCCGACTTTGTGGAGCTTCTGAGGGAGTGCAGATAAATTGAAAAGCACACTCCCCGTTACGGGGAATGTGCTGGGTGGATGTGGTTTATGCGGTTGCTTTTACCATTGCAGTAAGAGCCTGAACATCTTCAACGGAAAGGTCGGTTGCTTTCGCAATATCCTCCACGGAAAGAAGATTCATTTTAATAAGTCTGAGTGCTGTCTGGTACTTTTCCTGACGAACACTTTCGTTGCTGATTTCTTCCATAATCTTGCACACTTCTTCTTGACCTCCTTCTGTGTTCTTGAGCTGGTCTGCTCTATCGGCTAAATCCTTATAATACATATCCTGTGGCTGCTTGCACTTGAAATCGTGCATCAGTTTTCCAAGTGGAGTATCGGTATTATTATCACCGTTCACATATATGATATGTTCTTCATCCCCGAAAGGCATCATGCTGAGTTCTTCAATATGACGGTTGATTGTGTAAATTGGGAGTCCCTTTTTCCAATAATCCTGTGAAGTAATAAAAATTACATAAGTCTCAGGAAGTTTATCAAAATCCTCTTTGGGCAACAAATCATTCGCATCCATCATGCTGCTATGGAATCTTGCACGTTTCGGTCTTGCACCTGAATTTTCCTGCTGAACCTCAATATCAACTTCTTTGTTTTGATAGGTGGCATCTACATCAAGTGTTATGGAACGTCCCTGCAAGTTCTTAAGCACTTTTTGTGTCTTTGAAGAATTAACAACAAGTTTGTTATCATCCATAATAATACGAAGAACAAACTGTATCAAATCTTTACGTTCATTGAAGAACGCTGACATAAAAGTGTCATCCATAAGTCTGAATTCTGATATTTTTGCGAGATTTTCTTCCCTGAGTTGCTCTCTTGTTTTTACTTCAACGCCCATTGGCTTACCCCTTATTGCAAATGTATTCTTGTCTTTTTTTATTATATCATATCCGCCCTCAAAAATCAAGTATGAAAGGAGCTTTTTTATGTCAATTTTGATCATCGGCGAAAAACCGAGTGTTGCCCGTGCAATCAGTTCCGTTGTCGGGGCTGATACCGCAAAGAAAGGCTACAACGAGGGCAATGGATATATTGTCTCATGGTGTGTCGGGCATCTGGTAGGACTGAAATATCCCAACAATTACGACAACGGCTGGGAGCAGAAATGGAGCTTTTCACAGCTCCCGATGATTCCCGATGCATGGCAGTTTACCGTTACGGAAAGTACGAAATCTCAGTACAATATCCTGAAAAACCTTATGAACAGGAGCGATGTGATGGAAATCATCTGCGCAACCGATGCTGATAGAGAGGGAGAAAGTATTTTCCGCTATGTTTATCATATGGCTCAGTGCCGCAAGCCTGTCAAGCGTTTATGGGTTTCTTCTCTTGAAGAAAAGGGACACAGGCAGCTTTTGATGTGGTCAACCTCTGCAATACAATTTTCGGCTTTGGTATCTCGCATAATCCCGATATAAGCAAGGTTATCAATAACAGTAAAGTTTCGGGACACCATGCGATTATTCCCACAATCAATATTGCATCGGCTGATCTTTCTGCTCTGCCGAACGGCGAGAAAAATATTCTCACGCTGATCGCTGCAAAGCTGATTTATGCGACTGCTCCTGTTCACAAGTATGAAGCTGTGAGAATTACAGCTATTTGCAACGATACGGAGTTCACAGCAACAGGCAGAACCGTCCTCGATATAGGCTGGAAACGATATATCAAATCCGATAAGAATGCGGAAAAATCACTGCCTGCGGTATCTGAGAGACAGACTTTCACGGCGCAGGCAAGCAAGGGTGAACACTTCATCTCTCCTCCTAAGCCGTACACAGAGGATACGCTTCTGTCCGCTATGGAACGTGCAGGCAACGAAAATTATGATGAAGATACCGAAAAGAAAGGTCTTGGCACTCCTGCCACAAGAGCTGCAACGATTGAATCGCTTGTCAAAAACGGCTATGTGGAGCGTGTCAGCAAACAGCTCAGGGCTACGGATAAGGGAAAAGAACTTGTCAGGGTTGTTCCCGATGAGGTAAAGTCTGCAAAGCTAACGGCTGAATGGGAAAGCAAACTCCAACAGATTGAACACGGCAGTTATTCCGCTGACAGCTTTATGTCTGAGATTTGCAGTTTTATCAGCTCTATGTGCAGTAAATACGGCTCGGCTGACAACTCTGTTTCTCTTTCGGACGGTTCTCACGATCCCATTGGCAAATGCCCGAAATGCGGTGCAGATGTGGTCAAGGGAAAGTTCGGATTTTACTGCAAGGGCAAATGCGGAATGAATATCGCAAAGGTGTATGGCGTGGAGATTTCCGATGCTCAGGTTAAGGGACTGCTTAACGGAAAGTCCACAAGCTATACCTCAAATGGAAAAAAGACCATTGTACGCCCTGAAATCGTGGAAAATCCGTACAATGGCAAGACGTATTATCAATGGAAAACGGAGAGGGGCAAATAAAAACAGCAAGGTCGCCCTTGCTGTTTGAAAATCGCTCTACAAATCAGAATTTGTTAATATAAGTATCAGCTCTTATATAAATTTAACATCTGCTTTTTTCAATTTGCCGTGAGCATTTGCAACTTTCTTTTCATCAAACACCGTTGCTGTACCGTTCTGAATAATTTCAGCCTTAATACCTCTTTTGGCAGCACCAAGAGCAGTTGATGTTACACATCCGCATTCATCTAAACCACACAAATGCAATACATCATATTTTTTCTCTTTTATCATACTCAGAAGTTTTTTGTTTGTAAGAGCATCTCCTAAAAATTTGTCATAGCAATGTTCCGATACAATTTTGATACCAGAGTATATTTCCGCACCTTCGGTTCCTGCTATAGAATAGCCAAATAGCAGTCGGTTCGTAGGAAGATTCTGAATAATATGGCGTATATATATAACGTCCGAATTTTCTCCGTGATACTTTTCTATCAGTGAATTAACACTATTTACAAGGTTTTCTGTATCATACGAAAATTTTGCTTTTCGTTTTTCATATAAATAGTCATTCTGCATATCAATTACAAGTAATGCTTTTTTCATTGTATATTGCCTCCGTAAATTCCGATTTGAAGGGCAGTTGCCCTGTCACTTACTTACCCTATTATACCAAACCACCGCCGAAAAGTCAAGCATATTGGCTTAACACAGAAAGGAAAATCTATATGAACAATAACCAGCTTACAGAAATTGCAACAATCCTCGGTGTTTCAGAGGATAGCATTTCCGCAATGGACGATGAGATCAGAAACAGCATGACAGCCGTATTGGAAACCACAAAGGATAAAAAGGCGGTCTATGATGCTCTGGACAACCTGTGGCAGAAAGGCTCTGTTTATGTGGAGCTTCACGAGGTATCAAAGGCAACGGGCATTTCCCTTGTCACGCTTAAAAATCTTGACTATGAAACTCAGCAGACTATCGCTTGAACAGCTTGCAGGAGATACTGCCCGTGTCGGATTTTCAGGGGAAACACAACAGAAACTTACAGAAATGCTCCAAAAGAAAAAGCAATCCGAACGGGAAAAGATAGCACAAATCGAAGAAATTGAAAGGAAGAAAAGGCTATGAAGAAGTTTGTTATCATCACAAGCGCTGCACTTACAGCAATTGCAGCGGCAATCGTTATCATCGTGAAACACAGGAAGTGAGGTAGTCTATGCCCGTACAGGACAACGAAGATAAGCGCATCCCTGAGCCTGTTGTTGATGCGGAGGAGGAGCTTCGCAGAAAACAGGCTCAGGCACAGGAGCATCATCTGGAAGAAACCAATATTCAGAAATCGGGAAAACTTCTTCCTTTTCTGAATGCCAAGGCGGAGCATCATCAGAGCCGTATTGACAATATTGACGGCAAGATCGCTACTCAGCAGGATAAAATCGCAAAGCATACGGCTAAAATCGAAAAGCTCGGTGCGCGGGCTGACAGGCTTGAAGATGCGAATCGTATACTGAAAGCGACATTTGGCGATGTTCCCCTTGTGCAGAGCATGATAAAGCGGAATGAACAGCGTATCCGGGCAATTCGCAGTGAGAAGATACCAAACCGCACTCAAAAGCTCGTAAACTGTGAAAATAAAATCGAACAGCTTACCGCAAAGCGTGACCGTATTTCCCACAAGCTGAACCGTGTGATTGCTCTCAATGATACAATCAAAAGTTTCAGTATTGGCTTAAATAAAGAACGGCGAGAAGCTTTTTCGGAAGAAACGCTCACGGCAGCACATCAGGTCGAAACGCTTGATAAGGAAAAAATCACACAGCTGAAAATCTTGCGAAAATGAAGCATCAGCTTTCACTTCTTGATGAAGCCGATGAAGTTTTTGTTGAGAGCTGGCTGACAGATATGCTCGACAAGGGACAGGCGGAACTGACCGAGGACGGCGGTTTCAGAATTAACGCTGACTACTATAAAGAACTTCCACGAAACGACCGCCACTATGAGAGCATGACGGAAATTCTGGCTGTGGAGGTTATGTCAGCGCTTATAGAAGCAGGAGTTGAATTTTCAGCTGCAAGCCGCGGCGAGGATAAAGTCAGCGTTACCGTTTCTAAAAAGGACGTTCCTGCACTGACTGATATGATGCAGGAATCCATAGGAAGAACTGTCAAAAAAAGTGTCAAGAAATCCCACACTAAAAGCGAGCATTATCAAACGATAAATCCCGATTATTACAAGTCACTCCCGAAAGAACAGCGGTACACCCGTGTCGAACCGAAAGATACCACCCGTGAGATCGTAAAGGGACTTATGTCGCAGAATATCCCGTATTCTGCGGTAGTTCGCAAGAATGATACGGTAGCTGTTACCGTTTCAAAGGAAAACTCTCAGGCTTTTCAGCAGATCGGAAAATCCGTCAAAAGCAAGCGTGACGTTGAACTTACAGACCGGATAAACGGCGGTAAATCAACTGTTGCATCTGCTAAAAAGGACGGCAGGCGTGCTTACTTTTCCCGAAGCAAAATGCAGAAAGACGTTCAACGTATCAGCGGTCGAGGTCAGCAGAAACCGCAGCAGACACCTAAGTGGAATGATGCGACAGACAACAGAGACAAGTCGCTGATCTCTATACAGCTTGCAGATTTTCAGCGTATGCAGGACGCACTCGAAAAATCGGGTATTAATTATTATGCTTATGAAATGAATGGCATTGTTCGCATGGCGGTGAATGACAAGGACGTTGACTGGCTGAAAAATATTCTCGGCGATATGAGCGTTATGAAGTCAAACAGACCATATTCTCCGCCCGAAAAGAACATCATCGGCAATGCGGAATACCGATATATCCCACAAAAAGAATATCTGTCCGCTGACCGTGATCTTGTTCTGAAAATGGCGGAAATCATGACGCAGAGAGGTATTCAGTTTTCGGGCAGAATCTACCCGACAGGCAAAGGCACTCTGACAGTCAGCCATAATGATATTTATGCTGTCAGAGAGATTCAGAAGTCTGTGACAGAAATGCGGAAACAGTTTCATCAGGCTGAAAAAATTCCTACTGAGGAAGATATCATGTTTTCACAAGCTGACCTTGCAAAGTTCCTTGCGGAGCGTATTCCGTCCTCGGACGAATGGGAGGATATGGCTTATCCGTTGTTTGAAAATGGTTATCTTGGCAAGCACAAGCCAAGCGACAAGGTGGCTTTTGGCTACCACATGAATGAGCCTGCGTTTTATGATCTTGCTCATCGTTATCATGACGGAGAGGATATTCGCAAAGAGCTTGCCCTCGGACTGTTAGAGGGAAACACTGCTGCGGATATTGAGTTTGTCTTTGAGGACGGCAAAATGTCTGACCGCACATATTATTATGCAGAGAATCTCCGTCACTCCCTGCATTTAGAGAGGACGGATATAATTGCAGTTTCGGCGGTATGGAGCGTTTTGTTTCTTTTGAGGAGATCGGACAGGCATTTATTGACCGTATTCATGAGGAATTTGAAGATCTTGCTTATTGGCGTGTTCTTGATTATATCAGGGACGATATTCCTGATATTTCCGATGATACGGTAAGAGAGCTTATATCTGCTTTTGACGGTTCTGCTATGGCTGATTGGGAAAAAGGCGATAATAAGCCTAAGGCAACACCGCACAAAGCACGCCTAACGGCTTTGCACGTCATCTGCTTGCGTATTTTCCGTCATCTTGCACAGAAATTTCTTAACATACGACAGTATGCCTTCAAAATTTCTATACAATCTGACGAAAAATCTGACTGCGCATCTGCCGTACAATCTTTGTGCGGTGTTGCCCTAAAATCAATCGTATCAAAAAGGCACTTTTTGATATTCTCGGTGATGAACAGCAGACAGAAATGGCTTTTGCCTGCATTGCAAAGCAGAAGTATGGTGTTACGCTTGAGCCGGAACAGCCCGAAAAACAGCCTGACAGCCTCACATTCCGTTTCGGCAAGAATGACAACGACGAATGGATAAGCGAAAGCGATATTGTTCACAATTTTGCTATGACTCATCCTGATTGCAGTTTTGCACTCGGCAATGCTGTTATGAAATATCTTGATGAAAAACAGCATCAGGAGCGTATGATCCCCGATCTCAATGCAGGATACTATAAGAAAACAAACTTTGAGATCAAGGCTGTTGTTGACGGACAGGAGTTCAATTTCTCCAATCGTTTTGACGTTGGCGACGGCAAAGGCACAGGCGGCGGCAGTCTGATTGACCATATCAGAACTATCTGTGAAAACGCTCTCAAAACCGATAATTACCCTTATAACACTCCCGAAAGCAAGGAAATACCCCGAAATATGCTGAATGTCCTTGTTCCTTTTCTGGAAGCTCATTCTGAGCTGACGGCTGAGGAACAGCATATTTCCGATGATTTTAGGGTACAATATCCGATTCGTGGAAACTGGCAATTGCTGACGATGATAAGATCGGTGAGTTGTTCTACGGCGGTGAGCCTGCCTGCGGTATCTATAACCGCGGCAATAAAA
>UQXS01000081.1 GCA_900545125.1 uncultured Ruminococcus sp. | reverse complement strand
TATCGGCATTTGAAACTATAGAAGCAGAAAACTTCTGGGCTCAGGAGGGCATAAAAGCAGAAACTCTTCCTGACGGCGGCGGAAATATAGGATTTATCGAAAACGGAGACTATGCCGTATACCTCAAAATCGACTTCGGCGACGGCGCAAAGAGCTTCAAGACACGTGTTTCAGGAAATGCGGCAAAAATCGAGCTTTATCTTGATTCCCTTGACAGTACTCCGGCAGCGGCTGTAGATTTCAAAGGAACTTCCGGTTTCAGCGACTATCAGGATGTAGAATTCAACATAAGCATGATAAGCGGCGTTCATAATCTCTATCTTAAATTTACGGGCGGTGAAGGTTATCTTCTCAACGTTGATAACTTCGTATTTGGCTGGGATGCTCTCCCGATAAGCGGAATTTACTTCAAAGACGTCAGCGTCAGTGAAAGCGCATATCCGGACAAATGGAAAATAGGTACAGGACCGAAGATCTATGGAGACCGTGATTTCACTATCACAGTTCTTCCGAAAGAAGCGGACGGATGTGAGATTCTCATGACTGCCTGCGATGCCAAATCTTCCACGGGAGATACGGCTGTTTTCACTGCCGGAGACGATATTGACCTGATGATAGCTCTTGACCAAAGAGTTGAAACCATTCCGGACTGGCTTTCAGGATACGAAAAGCTTCCGGCTGATTCCACAGTCACATCCTCAAACGATGTAATCTTTGATCTGTACAGGAAACAGATCAAAAAAGGTGAAAAAGTCACTCTCGGCAGCAACGGTCAATCGTATATGTGTGTTAATTTCTTTGCAATGGCTGTACCTGCGTCACAATTCCACCAACCTGTCAAGGGCGATATAAACGGCTCAGGAAAGCTTGATACCGGCGACCTGGTAATGCTCCAGAAATATCTTCTCCGACTTAGCGAACTTACTCCGGAACAGGCATCCGCAGCCGACTTTGACGCCGACGGCATTATAGACGTGTTTGACAACGTACTCGTAAGAAAAGCGCTGCTCAACATGAATAACTAAAGACGGTCCATAGTCAAAAACAAAAACAGATTTCAAAGGAATTATTTTCCCTTGAAATCTGTTTTTTACTTATCAGTTGTCTTTCGTGTGATCGTAATATACCTTAACGGTGCAGAGTCTGTTGCCCTGTTCCGGATTGAAAGTAAAGGTAATCGTATGATATTCGTCAATAGTATAGTAGTCCATACTCCACATACTGCCGTTCGGATTCTCTTCATTTACAGTATTGAATTTATACGGTGTACCAAGAATATCGTATACTTCATACGGATCCATATCCCATGTAACGCCGTACGGCAGTTCGACGGTTGATTCTACCGCATCTGTCATACCATAATATTCTAAAGCATTAACGCTGTCTGCATCGTCAGCCTCGCCGTAGCCGCCCAGTTCAAATGACATAATCTTGCATTCGTCATATGTTTTATCACTGGAAGTATCATTATACAAACCCATTTTCATAAGTTCCCAGCAATAGAATGAAGAAACCGGTCTGAGATTAAGATTATCAAGCGAAGTTTCAGCATCCGGCTTTTTAAAATCCGAGTGACTGTAATAAATGTAATTGGAAGTATTGGATTTAAGTGATTTGTCACCCTTGTCATAGTCATAGGTTACAGACCAGTTTTTAAAATCGCAGTCACCGAGAATTTCTCCGCCGAAAATCTCGTTTCCGTCGACAGCAACGCTCTTGCCTATGCAGGGGGAATCGTCCCATGTTATTAAATAACCGGCATTTGTGTCATCATCATTCAGCCATTCACTTGTCTTAAGTTCACTTTCATCAGCGAACTGAGGTGTAAAGGAAGCTCCTGTTTTCTTAACTGTAGTTTCCACTTCCTGTTTGTCTGTATCATCTTCATCTTCTTTTTCGTATTCATCGGCTTTATCAGATTCTTCTTTATTGTCATCTTCAATGACATCATTGCTATCATTGTCAGAATCCTTTTCGTTCTTTTCTTCATACCTTGTTTCAGAAGAAGAGTCTTTTTCAGATGAATTCTCTGATGAATCACCGCAGCCTGTAAACGCTGCACAACAGCATACAGCCAGAACTGCACTTATAAATTTCCTGATATTTTTCATATAAACATCCATAAAATGTTATTCGCTGATATTGCAAAATGCTCAAACAGAAGCAAGTACAGTCAAGCAAGAATAATCAATTAACTTTTTTCAATTTCATTGCATCCCTGACGGTTTTAGCGATATTCTCAGCGGAAAGTCCGAATTCTTTAAGAAGATCAACAGCGGGACCGGAATGTCCGTACTCGTCATTAACACCGATTTTCACGACAGGAACAGGACATCTTTCCGTAACGGTTTCTGCGACCGCAGAGCCAAGACCGCCGATAACGCTGTGTTCCTCAGCAGTAATAATAAGTCCGGTTTTTTCTGCGCACTCAGTAATAAGCTCCTTGTCAAGTGGCTTTATTGTGTGGATATTCACAACACGGACAGAGATCCCGTCAGACTCCAGCATCTTTGCGGCTTCAAGAGCCTCATTCACCATAAGACCCGTAGCAGCGACAGTCGCATCAGTTCCCTCACGGAGGACAACACCCTTGCCAAGCTCAAATTTATACGTTTCCCTGTCGTTGATAACCGGAACTGCAAGACGTCCGAAACGCATATATACAGGGCCGTTGAAATCGAGGGCAGCTTTGACGGCAGCACGGGCTTCAACATCGTCGCATGGATTTATAATTGTCATTCCGGGAATAGTTCTCATAAGAGCAATATCCTCGTTGCACTGGTGAGTTGCACCGTCCTCGCCGACGGAAATTCCGGCATGGGTAGCTCCGATCTTAACATTAAGATGAGGATAACCAATAGAATTTCTCACGATCTCATAAGCTCTACCGGCTGCGAACATAGCGAAAGTGCTTGCAAACGGGATTTTTCCGCAGGCAGCAAGACCGGCAGCGACACCCATCATATTTGCTTCGGCGATTCCGCAGTCAAAGAAACGTTCCGGATATGCCTTCTTGAAAATGCCTGTTTTTGTAGCGGCAGCAAGATCGGCATCGAGTACGACAAGATCCTTATATTCTTCTGCAAAATCACGGAGAGCCTCTCCGTAGCTCTCTCTTGTAGCCTTTTTAATTACATCTGCCATGACCTCAGCCCTCCAGTTCGTTTAATTGTGCTTCAAGTTCTGACATTGCCTGATTGTACTCCTCTGTGTTGGGAGCTTTTCCGTGCCAGTCAACCTTATTTTCCATAAAGGATACACCCTTGCCCTTAACACTTTTCTGAATAATGGCAACAGGCTTGTCAGTTACGGCAGATGCCTCTGTGAAAGCTCTGTCGATATCGTCGAAATCATGGGCATCCATAGTGATGACGTGCCAGCCGAATGCGGCAAATTTATCTGTAATAGGCTCAGGCGAACATACTTCATTGATAGCGCCGTCGATCTGAAGACCATTGTTGTCAACGATCGCCGTCAGATTTGAAAGACCGTAATGTGCTGCAAACATAGCGGCTTCCCAGACCTGTCCCTCCTCGATCTCTCCGTCTCCAAGGATCGCATAAACGTTGTATGATTTTCCGTCCAGCTTGCCGGCAAGAGCCATACCGCAGGCAGCAGAAATTCCCTGACCGAGCGAACCGCTGGACATATCTATTCCGGGAGTGTGAATGCACGGATGTCCCTGTAATAATGCGCCGATATGGCGGAGGGATTTCAGTTCCTTTTCATCGAAATATCCCTTCTGCGCAAGTACGGAATAAAGGGCAGGGGCTGTATGTCCCTTTGAAAGTACAAGACGATCTCTGGCGGGATCATCAGGATCTGCGCTGTCCACATTCATTTTATTGTAATACAGATATGTCAGTGTGTCGCAGATTGACAGAGAACCGCCCGGATGACCGGATTTAGCGTTATAAGTCCCTTCAATAACGCCCATTCTGACCTTGCAGGCGATCTTCTGCAAATTCTTTTTTAAAGATGCGTCCATAAAAACCTCCATTTATTTTAACGGCTTGCACCGCATTTATTAACTATGTAGTCTATCAGTTCGGCAATAGCTCCCTGATCGTTTGTCCGGCTGAGAACCATATCCGATTCAGCCCTGACAGATTCTTCGGCATTTGCGGGACACACGCCCAGATCTGCCTCACGAATCATTTCGATATCGTTGTCGAAATCGCCGACAGCGACAAAAGTCATATTTTCCATGCCCGGCAGATTCCTGTATTCTTTCAGAGCCGAGCCCTTGCTTACGCCTTTCGGGAGCATTTCAAGGAAGATCTCTGCCGATCTCACGAAATCGAATTGCCTGTCGAATCCTTTTTGTTTTATGAGCACTTCAAGAAACGGAATATCCTCCGGTGCAAGTGCAAAAAGGACTTTCAGCCAGCCTCCGTCGGCTATTTCCCGAAGTTCCCTGTAGAAAGGCAGGATATTGCACAGCTTTGTATGAAGCTGCTGATATTCCGTATTGCTGAACACGTAAGTTCCGTCCGTTTTCAGGACTTCGCCGCCGATATCCGGCATCATGTCAAGAATTTCAACAGCCGCATCCTTGGCGCAGTCAGGGAGAGGATGAGTAAAAACCGTTTTTCCTGCCAAATAATCGTGGATAGCCGCACCGTTGTACATAATCACGGGAATTTTCAGATCAATAAGGCGGGTATACTGTTCAAAAGCCTGTATCGTTCTGCCTGTAGCCACGGTAAATTTTCCACCGTGTGAGATAAAACGTTCAATTGCCGCCCTGTCACAATCGGAGATCTGCTTTTTTGAATTAAGCAGAGTGCCGTCCATATCGCTGAGCAGAACCACCTTGCTTATATCGTTGAACATAATGTGTACCTCCTCATGTTTTTTCGAGCCGGCTGAGCACTCCGGCGAAATAATCCGGCAGAGGGCTGACAAACTCCATATACTCTCCAGTTGACGGGTGGATAAATCCGATTTTCCGTGCATGAAGACATTGTCCGTCGATTCCTTTGTACGGCTTTCCGTAAACGTCGTCACCGAGCACTGGATGACCGATATATGCAAGATGCACACGTATCTGATGAGTACGTCCGGTTTCCAGTCTCAGCCGGACGTGAGCATATCCGCCGAACTGGTGCAGAACTTCGTAGTGAGTAACGGCATTCCGTGAATTCTCAGGCGTTACGCACATTTTCTTGCGATCGGTCTTGTGACGACCGATAGGAGCATCAACGGTTCCGGATGTTTGCTTAAAATATCCGGATGCCACTGCCTCGTACTCACGTGTAAAGCTGTGAGCCTTTATCTGCTCCGCAAGTTTCAGGTGAGAAGCATCGTTCTTGGCAACGATGAGCAGTCCGCTTGTATTTTTGTCTATCCGGTGAACGATTCCCGGACGAATCACGCCGTTTATTCCGGACAGACTTTCTCCGCAGTGATAAAGGAGAGCATTGACAAGCGTTCCGCTGTAGTTTCCGTGTGCCGGATGCACCACCATTCCCTTTGGCTTGTTGACCACAAGAAGATCGCTGTCCTCGTATACTATATCAAGCGGAATATTTTCCGGAACGGCATCCATAGGCTGCGGATCGGGGATCGTGAAGCAGACCGTATCTCCGGTATGCATCCTGTAATTTTTTGCTGATATCCTGCCGTTTACCAGAATTTCTCCGGAATCGCACAATTTTTGAACAGCAGAGCGTGTAAGTTCCGCAATATTGTCCGAAATATACTTGTCAATACGCATTTGAACATCGTTTGGGGAGGCAGTAAGAGTTATAGATTCACTCATGTGTTCCTGCCTCTTTCTCTGCCCTGAGTTTTTTTTCAATTTTCGGGTCGATAAAAACAGCATATATCAGAACCATAATAAATGCAAAAGTCACGCAGATATCGGCAAAATTGAAAATAGCGAACTTAAACAGCTTAACCTCAAACATATCTACCACATAACCGAAACGGATACGGTCGATAAGATTTCCTATCCCACCGGCAATGAAGAGTGCGATAGCCGTACTAAGAAGCTTTGAGCGCTTCATATAGCGGAAAAGCACAAATATTCCGGCGGCAATGACAAGTGATGTAAACCCGACAAGAAACCACCTTTGACCTGCCATGCTTCCGAAAATCGCACCTTTGTTTTCGAGATAAGTCAGGTCGAATATTTCCAGATCACCGAAACGAATAAAGTCCATGCTTCCTATCGGTTCAAGGGAATTCACAGCCCAGAATTTTATGATCTGATCGGCTGCGATAAGAACGATTATCATTGCAACAAGCAGTATAGCCACAAAAATTATCCTTTCAAGCAATTGCCTGCTGCCTTCAGACAGCAGGCAATATAATCCTAATTATGCTTCAATAACAACTGCACATCTTTCGCAGAGCGTAGGATGTGTATGATTTGTGCCGACGTATCTGGAGTAGCACCAGCATCTTTCGCACTTTTCGCCGTCAGCCTTTGCGACCTCAAATGTCGTTTCACCATCGGATTTTTCAACTTCGATTCCTGAAACTATCAGTACTTCCTGAAGCTGATCTGCAAGAGCGGAATACTTTTCATAATCCTCGCTGCTGCTCTTTACCACAATTTTTGCCTCAAGCGATTTACCGATAGTCTTTGCATTTCTTGCTTCTTCCAGAACCTTATTTGCCTGTTCACGGGCAGAATAGAGGAAATTCCACTTATCGGCAAATTCCGCATCAAACTGAATTCCGGACTTCTCCGGCATCTGGTTCAGGAACACACTTTCCGTATCATCAGAAGCTGTGTGGGGCATAAACTGCCAGATTTCCTCGGCAGTGAAAGAAATAATCGGAGCTGCAAGTCTTGCAACAGCGCTGAGAATGCGATACATAGCCGTTTGTGCGGAACGTCTGATTTCCGAATCTTCTTTTTCGCAATAGAGTCTGTCCTTAATTATATCAAGATAGAAATTGGACATATCAATTACGCAGAAGTTGTGGATTGCATGAAATGCGATATGGAAGTCAAAAGCGTTGTATCCCTCATTTACCTTGTCGATAAGGGAATCAAGGCGCATGAGTGCCCATTTGTCAAGCTCCGTGAGCTTATCATCGGAAACGCTGTCGGAGTCGGGAGCAAATCCCTTGCCGTTGCCAAGATTACCGAGAATGAATCTTGCCGTGTTTCTGATCTTCTTGTAAGCGTCGGAGAGCTGACTGAGAATCGGCTTTGAAATTCTGATATCAGAGTGATAATCGGAAGAAGCCACCCAGAGACGGAGAATATCTGCGCCGTACTGATCTGTGATCTCACTGGGATCAATGCCGTTGCCGAGTGATTTGTGCATTGTCTTGCCCTCTCCGTCAACTACCCAGCCATGAGTGCAGACAGCCTTATAGGGGGCTTTTCCCTTATAAACAACAGATGTGAGCAGCGATGACTGGAACCATCCTCTGTACTGATCTGCGCCCTCAAGGTAAAGATCAGCAGGCCAGGTCAGGCTGTCGAAATCATCCATTACGGACGTGTGGGAAACTCCGCTGTCGAACCAAACGTCCATGATGTCGTATTCTTTTGTAAATTCACCGCATCCGCACTCGCACTTCACACTTGCAGGGATGAACTCGGAAGGTTCTTTTATCCACCATGCATCAGAACCTTCTTTGCGGAAGAGATCGGCAATTGCCTTGATAGTCTCATCGGTATATATCGGCTTGCCGCAGTCCCTGCAGTAGATAACCGGAATCGGAACGCCCCATGTTCTCTGACGGGAGATGCACCAGTCTGAACGGTCACGAACCATACCCTTGATGCGGTCTTCGCCCCATTCTGGGATCCACTGAACTTCCTCGATAGCCCTTATAGCCTCATCCTTGAAGCCGTTTACAGAACAGAACCACTGTTCTGTGGCACGATAAATTATCGGGCTGTTGCAGCGCCAGCAGTGAGGATACTGGTGGACTATCTTCTGTGTAGCGAGCATTGCTCCGACTTCGGTAAGTTTTGCAGCGATAGCCTTGTTAGCCTCGTCGGTATCCATGCCCTCGAATTCTCCTGCCTCGGCAGTCTGCCTGCCCTTTGCGTCAACGCAGACAAGAATTCCGATATCGTCGTAATTCTTGCAGACCTCGAAGTCCTCGACGCCGTAGCCGGGAGCGGTATGAACGCATCCCGTACCGCTTTCAAGAGTAACATGATCTCCCACGATAATCGGCGACGGACGGTCATAAAGGGGATGTTTTGTTTTCATTCCCTCCAGTTCTGCGCCCGTAAAGATACCTGTTGTGGTATAGTCGGTGATTCCGGCTGTTTCCATGGTAGTCTTTACAAGTTCTTCGGCCATGACATAATACTCATCGCCCACATTAACAAGAGTATAATTGTATTCAGGGCCGAGGCAGACAGCCAGATTTCCGGGGATAGTCCAGGTAGTTGTCGTCCAGATAACGAAATACACTTTTGAAAGGTCAAGACCCATTCCTGCGAAGATTCCCTTATCATCTGTAACATTGAACTTCACATAGATCGAGTAGCAGGGATCATTGGAGTATTCAATCTCAGCTTCGGCAAGAGCCGTATTGCAGTCGGGGCACCAGTAGACCGGTTTAAGACCCTTGTACATATAGCCTTTTTTAGCCATTTCTCCGAATACCTCGACCTGTCTTGCCTCATAGGCGGGACGGAGAGTAAGATAGGGATAGTCGTAGTCGCCGAGCGTACCGAGTCTCTTGAACTGTTTCATCTGATTTGCCACATGGCTCATTGCGAAATCATGGCAGTGCTTTCTCAGTTCAACGGGCGGAATTGCGCCGTTCTCAACGCCGATAGCCTTCATAGCTTTAAGCTCGATAGGCAGACCGTGGGTATCCCAGCCGGGAACATAGGGAGCACAGAATCCGCTCATATTTTTGTATTTAACTATAAAATCCTTGAGGGTCTTGTTAAGAGCCGTACCAAGGTGGATCTCTCCGTTTGCATACGGAGGGCCGTCATGAAGAATATAGGATTTTTTCCCCTTATTCTTCTCGATCATTTTGTAGTAAAGTTTTTCTTTTTCCCATTTTTCAAGAGTTTCAGGTTCTCTTTTCGGCAGATTTCCACGCATCGGAAAATCTGTCTTAGGTAAATTAAGCGTATTATTGTAATCCTGTGCCATAATTTCGGTCTTCCCCGGAAGGAAGATCCTCCTTTCACGTGTATTTCGTATAATTTATGTATCTGACCGCAGTCCGGACAGACAGCAGTCAGCCGTTTTATGCGGTCTGATTTCTCAGAGTTCTTCTGATGTTACAGCAGCGGCGATCTGCTCTGCTGTCTGGGCAGAACCGGTTGCCTCTTCAAAAGTTTCAGGCATAGAAGAGATAAGTTCAAGGTGAGTTTTGTACATATCGAACAGGCTCTTCTTAAAATCTGCGACCTGCTGCTGTGCTTCAATGAGAGCTTCCTTTTCCTTTGCGATTTCCTCACGGTTACGCTCCATAGCCTCTGCGTGCTGACGAACAGCCTCATCTTCCAGTTCTGCTGCCTTTGCCTTTGCCTCTTCAATGATCTGCTCAGCCTTTTCGTTAGCCTCGTTTATAACCTGATGACCCTGTTTCTGAGCGCCGAGAAGAGCGTCTTTAAGAGCGTCCTCATCCCTCATATATTCACGGACTTTGTCGGCAAGAACCTGAATCTTGTTGTTGGATTCCATGCGTTCTCTTTCCATTTCGTCCAGCTCAGCCTCAAGCTGGGAAAGAAATTCGTCGATTTCCTCCTGTTTATAGCCAAAAGCAGCCTTTTCAAATCTTTTATTTCTCACGTCTTTTGAAGTTATCATTATAATTCACCTCTAAATAAATTTACAAAGATTAATGTGTATGCGTCCTTTTTTGGTAGAACCGTTTATATCAGAAA
>UQXS01000080.1 GCA_900545125.1 uncultured Ruminococcus sp. | reverse complement strand
GGAATCTCCGCCCAGATACTGATTCGTCACATTCTCCATAGCAACCATATCAAAATCATCGCTCATACCATATCTGGTAATCATTGCTCTCGCAAGTTTGGTAGCCTGTTCAATATCATTGGATGCTCCGGTTGTAATAGAATGGAAAATCAGTTCTTCTGCAGCTCGGCCGCCAGTAAATGTGGCAATCTTATTTTCCAGTTCTTCTTTGGTCATCAGATAATGATCTCCATCATCCACCTGCATAGTATATCCAAGCGCACCTGATGTACGCGGAATAATTGTAATTTTATGAACCGGCGCGGATTCAGTCTGCTTCGCAGCAACCAGTGCATGACCGATTTCATGATAAGCAACAATAAGTTTTTCTTTATTAGAAAGTACTCTGTTCTTCTTTTGATATCCGGCAATAACTACTTCAATACTCTCTTCAAAATCTGCCTGTGTGGCAAATTTTCTGCCGTCACGAACTGCACGTAAAGCAGCTTCATTTACAATGTTAGCAAGCTCTGCACCAGAAGCTCCTGCAGCAGCTTTTGCAATATCATCAAAACGTACAGAATCAGCAATTTTAATCTTCTTTGCATGGACTTTAAGGATCTCTTCACGTCCCTTTAAATCTGGAAGTTCAACAGGAATACGTCTGTCAAAGCGTCCCGGTCTGAGAAGAGCCGGATCAAGGATATCACGTCTGTTGGTTGCGGCGATAACGATAACGCTTTCGTTGCCGGTAAAGCCGTCCATTTCAACGAGAAGCTGGTTAAGTGTCTGTTCACGTTCGTCATGACCTCCGCCGAGACCAGCGCCTCTGTGACGGCCGACAGCGTCGATTTCGTCGATGAATATGATAGCCGGTGCGTGTTTTTTTGCCTGTTCAAAGAGATCTCTCACACGTGAAGCGCCCACGCCGACGAACATTTCCACAAAGTCAGAACCCGAAATAGGGAAGAACGGACATCCGGCTTCACCTGCGACAGCTCTTGCAAGGAGAGTCTTACCTGTTCCGGGAGGGCCGAGAAGCAGTACGCCCTTTGGAACTTTAGCGCCGATTTCCTTGTATTTATTTGGATTTTTCAGGTAGTCAACGATTTCTTCGAGTTCCTGTTTTTCCTCGTCAGCGCCTGCAACGTCTTTAAAGGTTGCCTTTCGTGCATTAGCCTGATTTTTAAGATTAGCTTTTCCGAAAGAGGAATATTTTCCTCCTCCTCCGCTTTGTCTCATCATGAAGTAGAGGATTGCGCAGCCAAGGAGAACGGTCACGATAACCGGTATCAGCGAGTAAAGCCATGAACGGTCGGTTATTTTTATAAGATTTTCCTTGACAGGCTCATCAGGATGTATCCTGTTATATGTTGAACGGTAGTTTTCGATATCATCCATGAATATGCCCACGTTAGGCACTTCATATTTATGTTGTTTTTTGTCTCCTCTGAGCTTGTAGGTAAGTTCGCCCGAACCGAGATCAATCTCGTATTCGGAAACATTATAGTTGTCAAACTCCACCATTATCTCGCTGTAATCTTTTTTATCTGCATTTTTTGAAAGCTTAGTGCTTACAAAGTAAATGCATCCGATAGCGATAAAGATTATTAAGAGGTAGGTAAAAATACCCTTATTCTTTTTTGGTGTCAATTCATCCACTCCATTCTGCATCAGCGGCTGATCAGATCCGCTTTATATTGACTTCAAGAAAACGCACCGTATTTTCATCGGGTTTTACTTTGTCGGCGATACCTATTGCCTCGGCAAAGACAGTTCCCGTTTCATCCTCTATAAAGTAGAGGCTGCTGCGCAGATTTTCAGGTACTTTTTCGTTGATCAGTTTTTTTACCGATGAGGTAAAATTTCTTCCGCAGAGCTGTATTTTGTCACCGAACCTTCTGTTTCTGACAATAGCTCTACCTGTTATTTTATCATAATCGAGCACATAAAATGTTAAATTTTTATGAACATTTTCAATTTTCCTCAAATTATCACAATTGACAATGCGACAGGTCAGGATTTTGTCAGGAAATATCATATTTTCGCCAATGATAAGTTCAGCCGAGATATCAGTATGCGGCAGTTTGTTATTAATTTTCTTAATTTCAGCCGTTTTTCCGTCAGAGATAAAGAAGAGATCACGGGAAAGATTGATTTTTCCGCCCCTACAAAGGATATGGTCGCATTCCGTAAGGCGTTCATTGGAGTAGGGGAGTCCGTTTTCACTGAGAAGCTCTGCGATGCACCGGCGTCTTATCACCTTATGAAAATTTTCAAGACCTGTAAAAGAATTTCCGCTGCGGCATTTTTTCCGGGCATCCCCGACGGCGTTTTCGATAAACTCATTTTCGTCCCTGAGTGTACCGGAAGATTTAACTGCCGTTTCAACTGCCGAACTGTTAATTTCCTCAATAACGGGTATAATTTTATGCCGGATTTTATTTCTTGTGTAGTCCTCGGTCATATTAGTGCTGTCCGTGACAAATTCTTGTCTGCGTGATTTCAGGAATTCTTCAATTTCGCTGCGGCTTATTTCAAGCAGAGGTCTTATTATATTTCCACGGACAGGAGGGATTCCCGTCATGCCTTTCAGACCCGTACCTCTTGCAAGATTGAGTATCATAGTCTCCAGATTGTCATTTGCATTGTGAGCCGTTGCGATTTTTTTGCCAACGGAATGGGCGGCAAATATATCATATCTCATCCGCCGTGCTGCTTCTTCGCATGAAAGTGAAGATTCACGTGCAAATGATTTTACATCGCATCGTTCAGCCGAAAAGGGAATATTGAGTTTTTTGCACAGACAGCGGCAGAATTCCTGGTCACTGTCGCTTTCAGCCCCTCTGAGCGAGTGATTGACATGGAGAGCTTCCAGACTGATTCCCAACTGTTCTTTCAGTTCGCTGAGAACAAGAAGAAGACATACGCTGTCCGCACCGCCGGAAAGACCGCACACGACAGAATCTCCGTTGTTGAGCATATTGTTTTCTTTAATAAAATTATATATTCTGTTCAGCATGGTCATGCCCCCGGCGGAGCGTTATACTCCGGATTGGAGAATCGTGTATACTGACCGTCCCATATCAGATTTACAGAGCCTGTTTCACCGTGACGGTTTTTGGCGATAATGCATTCCGAAATATTTTGATTCGGACTTTCCTTATTATAATAAGCTTCACGGTAGAGAAAGAGAACGATATCTGCATCCTGTTCGATAGATCCCGATTCACGAAGATCTGAGAGCATAGGTCTTTTATCTGTTCTTCCCTCAACTGCACGGGAGAGCTGTGAAAGAAGTATTACAGGAACATTGAGTTCCTTTGCCATTACTTTAAGTTCTCGTGTAATTTCGGAAATAACAAGAACTCTGTTGTCGGAGCGTGAAGTAGTTCCCATAAGCTGGAGGTAGTCGATAATGACAAGTCCCAGATTCTTGACACGGCGCAGTTTTGCTTTCATCTGCTGAACGGTCATGCTGGCTGTATCGTCTATATACAGCGGCAGGGTGCTGAGATATCCGGCACTTGTGGCAAGTTTTACCCAGTCGTCTCCGGAAATACGTCCGTTTCTCAGCGAGTTTGAATCCACAAGTGCTTCGGTTGATAGAATACGTGTGGCAAGCTGTTCCTTGGACATTTCCAGGTTGAATGTAACGACATCCTTTTCGGAATGACGTGCAACATTTGTAGCGATGTTCATGGCAAAAGACGTTTTACCCATACCGGGACGTGCCGCAATTATAATAAGGTCGGATTTGTTAAGACCGGATGTAATGCTGTCCAGCAGAGTAAATCCTGTGCGTGCGCCGACGTATTTATCCTTATCCGGGCCGGAAATTTTTCCCAGTCTGTCGTAGGCTTCGGCGATTGCTTCGGAGATCGGCACAAGTCCACGGACATCACGTCCCTGGCGGATATCGTAGATCTTCTGTTCTGCTGCGTCAAGAAGGAGCTGAGCATCATGTTCGCCCGACTGTATATCTTCCAGAATTGTCCTTGCCGCATATCCAAGACTGCGTATGAAATATTTATCTGCAACGATCTTGCAGTAGCTCTCGATATTTGATGTAGACGGCAGTGTTTCGCCAATCTCCGAGAGATAACGCCTGCCCTCGGCGGCTGTTTCAAATATGTGCAGTTTTTCTGCTTCGTTAAGGACGGTTATAATATCTACCGGCGAACCGGAGGAAAACATCCTTACGATAATAGAAAAAATCGCCTTGTGCTGTTCGCTGTAGAAGTATTCAGCCTTGACATTTTCGATGACTGTGGGCAGAATGGAAGGATCTGAGATAACAGCTCCTATAACAGACTGCTCCGCCTCGATGCTGTGGGGCAGCTCACGGGCGGAGATGATGAAGTTATTGTCGTCCATTGGTTATCAGCCTTCGTTGACGTCGATGTCAATTTTTTCCGAAATACCGTTATAAAGCTTGACAACGGCGTTGTATGAGCCAAAGTTCTTTATGTCAGCAGAAAGAACTACTTTTTTCTTATCAATCTTTACACCGATTTGTTCAGAAATAGCATCGGCAATGTTTCCGGCTGTGACAGAACCGAAAAGTCTGCCGTTAGATCCTGCCTTAGCAGTAATGGCAATACGCTTTCCTTTAAGTTTTGCGGCAGATTCTTTAGCAGCCTGTATCTCAAGATCAATTTTGTGCTGAGCCGAGGACTGCTGTCCCTGAAGCTTGCTCATATTTGCGGAATTTGCTTCAACGGCGTACCCCTTTGGAATAAGCATATTGCGTGCGTATCCGTCGGCGACGTTTTTTACTTCGCCTTTTTTTCCTGAGCCTTTGACATCCTGTACAAAAATAACTTTCATGAATTATCAACCTTTCTGTTTATGTATTATGATTCATCCGCCAGACGCAGATCTATGGCGTGAATCAAAGCTTTTACCGCTTCCTGGACTGTAGCGCCCTCTATCTGAGTTGCCGCCATTGTCTGATGACCGCCGCCGCCCAGCTCTTCCATGATGACCTGAACGTTTACTGCGCCGAGAGATCTTGCGGAAATATTCAGCGTATTGCCTGTCTTATATAGTACGAACGAAGCGTCCACGCCTGAGATCGAAAGAAGCTCGTCCGCAGCCTGAGGCGCTACGAGGCGTATATCGTCGGACTTGAAGTCGGCAGCTGCGATAGCACAGCTGCGGTGTATCTTGGCAGCAGAAATGATCTGCGATCTTCTTTTATATGATTCAATAGAATTTGAGAAAAGAAGCTTTACGGCTACCGTATCAGCGCCGAGTTTTTTCAGATAAGCCGCAGCTTCAAACGTACGGACGCCTGTCCGCATGACAAAGTTCTTGGTATCGAGCATGATTCCGGCAAGCAGAGCATCGGCATAGCAGGACGGAAATCGCTCGTCCGTGTCGAACCGGAAATACTGTATAACTTCCGTTATCATTTCTGAAGCGGATGATGCATATGGTTCGTGGTGAAAAATAACGGCATTGTCAATGAAATTGACAGTTTTGCGGTGGTGATCTATGACGACGATCGCTTTTGCATTATCATAAAGACTGCGGCTTTCAAGGAAATCCTTGTTGTGCGTATCGACGATAATAAGAAGATCGTTTTCGCTTATGCAGTTTTCCGCTTCGCCCGGACTAATAAAAAGGTTATTGTCCGTCTGTTCTTCCACCTGATCTATGAGATGTGCGGCAAGATTTTTAGATCTGTCGACAACTATATTAACCTCTCTGCCGAGAAGTCTGATAGCTCCTGCAATACCGCAGGAAGCACCTACGGAATCAAGATCGCCGAAACGGTGTCCCATTACGAACACTCTTTCAGAATTTGTAATGAGATCCTGAAGTGCGTTTGAAATGACACGTGTTTTTGCGTGAGAACGCTTTTCGATGCCTTTTGAAACGCCGCCGAAGAATCTGTATCCATTTTCTGTTTTTACGACTGCCTGATCTCCGCCTCTGCCCAGAGCCATATCTATACACTGCTTGGCGATAGTTTCGCTTTCCGTGAGAGAATCAGCTCCCAGTCCTACTCCTATGGAGAAAGTAAGGGGATATTTGTCGGATATCTTTATGCTGCGTGCCTGATCGAGTATTTTGAACTTTTCATCTATGACCTGTCTCATATTGCGGTTCTCAATGATCGCATAGAAAGTATTTGAGGATGTTTTTTTAACGAATCCCTTTGTACTCAGCATAAAATTTTCGATGATCTTTTCGGTTTCAAGAGATGTCTGTGATTTTACGCTTTCTTTGGCGTTCTGCATTATTTCGTCGTAGTTGTCAATGGTAATGATAACAACATTCTGGTGCGAATCCTCGGACTGTTTTTTAATAGTGTAATAATCCGTTTCGTCGTGGAAATACAGCACATAGAAGCTCATATTGAGCTTATCGTATTTTTCGGCGGATATTTTGTATATACAGCCGTTTATCGGGCAGACAGCAGAGCCTTCCGATATAAGATTATTTAAATCAATGCTGACAAATCCCTCAAAATCAAGACCATAAACATCCTGACCGAGACTTATCTTTTCGGTGAAGATCTGATTGTACCAGACAAAGTTTTTGTTTTTGTCGATTACAGCCACCGGTGCAGGGAGAGTATTCATGTATTCGGCGGCTGAATTTTCAAGATGAGTATTCATCTTTGAGATATGTCTGATAGAATTTCTTGTAAAAACAGCATAAACTATCAGGCTTAGAATGATAAGCAGTACTGCCGGAACAAGACAGGCTATTCCGAGCCAGTCACTGTATTTATGAAGCAAAAGGGCTGAAACGGCAACATCGGCAAGCAGCAGAAGCTGCACCGCAAACAATGATGCCGGAAATTTATTCTTCACTTTTCCGCTCCTTCCGGAAACGTCAGGTTTCCATAATAATAGGAAGAATCATAGGGCTTCTCTTTGTTTTCTGGTAGATATAGTCAGAAAGCGCATCACGCATTTTGCCTTTCAGGGCGTTCCATTCTCTCAGTTCTGCTGCGGAGCATGAATTAAGAGTATTGCTGAGAAGAAGCTTTGCTTCTACCATAAGTTCTTCCGATTCTCTCACATAAACAAATCCACGGGAAATTATATCGGGTCCTGCTACGACCTCATTGGTGGCACGTTCGATACCGATGACAATAATTATCAGTCCGTCCTGTGCCAGATGTTTTCTGTCACGAAGAACGATCGAGCCTACGTCTCCGACGCCGAGACCGTCCACGAGGACACGTCCGGAAGGAACCTGAGAGACTATGCTCATTTTGTTTCCGTCGGTCTCTATAACGTTGCCGATCTCTGCGATGATTACATTTTCTCTTGGAATTCCCATTTGTACGGCAAGATCTGCGTGCTTTTTAAGATGCTTGTATTCGCCGTGGACAGGGATAAAGAATTTCGGCTTTGTAAGCGCCTGTATCAGCTTCAGTTCTTCCTGACAGGCGTGTCCTGATACGTGTACTTCATACATAGCCTCGTAAACTACTTCAGCGCCTGACTTCATCAGTTCATTGACAACACGTGTAACGAATTTCTCATTTCCCGGAATAGGCGTGGCGGATATGATGATAAAGTCAAGGGGAGTGATATTGACTTTTTTATGATCGTTCATAGCCATTCTTGTAAGGGCGGACATAGGTTCTCCCTGGCTTCCGGTAGTTATAAGAACGATGCGTTCGCTTTCATAGCGGTTCATCATTTCGATATCGATTATCAGTCCGTCGGGCACTTTAAGGTATCCGAGTTCAATTGCCGTGTTGATAACGTTTATCATGCTGCGTCCGAACACGGCGACTTTTCTGCCGTATCTTTCGGCACAGTTGATTATCTGCTGTACACGGTGTATATTTGATGAGAAAGTAGCAATAATGATGCGCTTGCCTTCTCCCTTTTTGAAGAGTTTGTCAAAGGATTCGCCTACAGTCCTTTCGGAATGTGTGAATCCCGGACGTTCTGCATTGGTAGAATCAGCCATGAGAGCAAGAACGCCTCTGTTTCCAAGTTCTCCGAAACGTGCAAGATCAATTATCTCACCGTCGATAGGGGAATAATCCACCTTGAAATCGCCTGTATGGACGATAATTCCTGCCGGTGTATGGATAGCCATACCGACGGCGTCGGGAATGGAATGATTGACTTTAATGAATTCAACTGCCATGCATCCCATTTTTACTGTTTTTTTCGGCTGGATGATGTTGAGGGAAACCTTTCCGTAAAGACCGTGTTCCTTGAGTTTTCCCTCAATAAGACCGATAGTCAGTTTAGTTCCGTAAACGGGGACGTTGACTTTTTTCAGGAGATACGCAAGACCGCCGATGTGATCTTCGTGTCCGTGAGTGATTACCACGCCTCTGATTTTTTCTCTGTTGCGCTCAACAAACGTGAAATCCGGGATAACGATATCCACGCCGGGCATATCGGCATCGGGAAAGGTAAGACCGCAGTCAAGGATAAAGATATCGTTCGAGCACATGAAGAGCGTCATATTTTTTCCGATCTCGTTAAGTCCGCCCAGAGGAATGATTTTTACTGGAGTTCTGCGTATTTCCTTAGGCTGTCTTGTACGGCGTTTCTGGATTGTAGTTTCGTTTTCCGCTGCTGACGATTCAGCGGCGGCAGGTTCAGACTGTTTTTTTCTGTAGGTTCTTTTGGGAGCTGTCTGAGCAGCCGGTTTTTTTCTGATTACTTTCTTTGTTTCTTTTTCGTTCACTTTTTGACCTCACTTTCATACAAAAACCGAGTCTCCGTGCCTGAACGTACATGGCGGAGGTACTCATTAATATAGTGGACAGTATGTAGTTTACGGATTATCCGGGCACACGTATAACAATTATGATAAAGTAAGTGCAGCAGAATGTAAAGTCTGCTGTAGATTTTATCCCTTGCAGTGATGTAATAAAGCGGCAAATGCGTTCGTTACAGGATATATCCGTTTTGCAGCTGCTGAAATAGAATATTCTGAATATTTTATAACAGCTGATATATTTAAAGGCTGTTTGCCAATAAAGTCATTTTAAATTTATACAATAATAATTATACATAAATTTTCGGTAAATGTCAATAGAAAAACGGGACTAATTTTTGTGGTTATGCATAATAGATTTTAGTCAACACCGCACAAAGAGTATCAGACGCCTTTGAAGCGTCTGATTACCGGAAGCGAAGAATGGCAATGGAGAGGGGGCAAGAAAATGCATTTTGAGTATTATATATCGTTTCTTTTCAGTTTATCAGTCCATTGTCCGCAGAGTTCTGCCGCTGTTTCGGAGCTGTGTGACTGTACAGTGAGAGTAACTCTGTTTTTTCCGCTTTTTGAAATGATTATTTTCCCGTCTTTTTCGGTGATCTGCCGTTTGTCATGAAGATCATTCTGCTCGGAAACGACCACTTCACGTCTGTATGCGGCGAGTTCCGGAAGCAGCATGACATTTCTGATAAAAGACTGCCTGTCTGATGCAAGATGCGTACACATATAAAGCGGATCGTATAAAAACCGCTGATTTTCCGCTTCTGACGGGATGTTCATTTCCGGTTCAAATCTCCGGATGTTAATAATGCCGTTTTCCTCGATAATATCCGCACCGTAGTGAAAGGATTCAGGAAGCCAGACGGTCTGATTTTTATCCGCAAATGTGCAGATATAAGTGAGAATAAGTTTTTCGTATGAAATAAATCCGGCTTTTGTCGAATAGGCATTGACTTTCCTGCCGTCGTCGGAGACCTGAAACACAATTTCGCTATCGCTGCCCGTAAAGAATTCATGCCACAGCGATCTTACGGAGCGATTTCCGCAGCTTACTCCGGCAGGAATCGCCGATGACGTATTTTTCAGCGTCTCGGCAATGTTATTGAGATATATTTCCCGGAACGAACCGGCGGATATAAGCTTTCCGGAACGTGCTGCCGGCTGGGCAGGTTCAGCGT
>UQXS01000079.1 GCA_900545125.1 uncultured Ruminococcus sp. | reverse complement strand
GTGGGAGCTCTCGTAGGCGGCCCTACAGATGCAGGCGGAACTTATCAGGACAGCAGAGCAGACTATAAATGCAACGAGGTTGCCTGTGATTACAATGCTGCTCTTGTAGGAGCGGCTGCCGGTCTTTATACGGTTTATAAAACAGGTGCTCCTGTTTCCTCGATCGAGGGTGTAACTAAAATATACGGGGACGGTTCATATCAGCCTCCCGTAACAACTACAACTGTTTCAGGCGGAAATAAAACAACAACTACTACAACTTCAAAACCAACTGTAACCACAACAACTACAGTCAGAACAGTAAACGCAGGCGAATACGAAATACATCCCGACCTTTCAAGCGGCAGCATGAGCGAGAATTTCCCCGGCTGGCTTTGGTCTGAATTTAATATTCCCGACGGAGAAACAGCCTATAAAGTTGAAGCGACGATCTCTTCTGACAGCACAATAGGAACATGGAACGGTGCTTTCGGATCTACCATAAATGAAAGCGACTGGTATCAAAGTGATAATTTCAACGAATATCATGACAAAAACACCGCTGTTGCTGTATGGAATATCGACTCTGCGACCTCCCAAGTAATTAATTATAAATACGGTACGCTTAAAATAGGCTTCTGGTGGCTGTCAAGCAATAATTACAAACTCGACTCCATCAAAGTGTATACTGCAAAAAGTGAAGTGCCGCAGACAACAACAACAACTACTACAAGACCTACAACAACGACGACTACAACCACAACATCAAGACCTACAACAACAACGACTACCGCCACTACTACGACCACAACATCAAAACCCACAACGACAACAACGACAACAACGACAACAACGACAACAACAACAACAACAACTACTACTACTACTACTACTACTACTACTACTACCACCACTACTACAACCACAACATCAAGAACGACAACAACAACAACAACAACTACTACTACTACTACTACTACTACTACGACTACTACCACAGGTAATGTTCCGGGAGACGTAAATTCCGACGGCAAAGTCAGCATTGCTGATGCCGTACTGTTACAGAGATACATCATCAGAACAGCGAAACTTACGCCTGAACAAACTGAAGCCGCTGATATCTGCAAAGACGGTGTAATAAATGTCTTTGACCTTGTTCTTATAAAACGTCTTATAATCGGACTATAACAGCATAACAAAAAAACGGCACCTGTCAGGTGTCGTTTTTATTATAACGTTATTTTCCTATGCGTTCAACTTTCATGAGGTTCGTAGTTCCCGAAACACCAAGAGGAACTCCGGCAGTAATAGCTACAAGATCGCCGTCCTCAACAAGCCGATGAGACTCAGCAGCCTCAACAGCAGCGGCAAACAGATCATCGGTGCTGTTCTTTTCGTCAATGATATACGGAATAACTCCCCAGCTCATATTCATCTGACGGCATACTACTTCACTCATCGTACAGCTGATTATCGAACAGGCAGGACGATATTTTGAAATCAGACGTGCCGTCTGTCCGCCCAGAGATACCGTGATTATAGCCTTTGCATTAAGATCATGAGCTGTTGTTACAGTGGCGTGCGCAATAGCTTCGGCGATATTGCCGTTCGGTTCTGAACGTCTTATTGCAAATCTTCCCCTGTAGTCGATATTCTTTTCGGTGGTTTCCGCAATAAGAGCCATAGTCTTTACCGTTTCCACAGGATAAGCTCCGGCTGCTGTTTCGCCGGAAAGCATTATAGCGCTTGTTCCGTCGTATATTGCATTAGCAACATCGGTTATCTCTGCTCTGGTAGGACGTGGATTCGTTATCATTGATTCCAGCATCTGCGTTGCCGTAATAACTTGTTTTCCAGAATTATAGCCTTTTTTTATTATCTGCTTCTGAATTGCAGGTATTTGCTCAAATGGAATCTCAACGCCCATATCGCCTCGTGCGACCATTATACCATCGGCAGCTTCGAGTATCTCATCAATGTTCTCAACACCGTCAATGTTCTCGATCTTTGCAATGATCCGCACATTGAACCAGCCAAGACTCTGGGTAAATTTCCTTAGATAGTTGATATCGGCTGCCGTGCGTACAAAACTGGCTGCAATAAAATCAAATCCGATTTTTGAACCAAATTCAAGATCATCCATATCCCTTTCGCTGAGATATGGCATTGAAAGCTGCACTCCCGGAACGTTTATCCCCTTATTATTGGAAAGAATTCCGCCATGAACGACACGGCATACTATATCAGTACTGCTCACTTTTTCAGCAACAAGCTCGATAACTCCGTCGTTGATAAGGATTTTTGTACCGATGCTTACATCTCTTGGCAGCTTTTTGAAGCTTACGCTGCCGACCTCGTTGGTACAAGGAACATCCTCGGTAGTAAGCGTATATATATCCCCGTCAAATATTTCGACAGGTTTATTGTCAACGAATTTTCCAAGTCTTATTTCCGGTCCCTTTGTATCAAGGAGAGTTGCTACAGGCAGATCCAGTTCCGATCTGAGTTTTTCTATAACTCTGAATCTTTTTTCGTGGGTCTCATAATCGCCGTGTGAAAAGTTGAATCTGGCAACATTCATGCCGGCAAGCATAAGTTCACGCATTATGTTTTCGTTATCGGTAGCAGGTCCTATAGTACATACAATTTTAGTCTTTCTCATAAAAGCACTCCCTGGTCATATTTTTTTAATCTTGGCATAATTTGCCATTATCTTCTTTGTTCCGACCTTTTCAAAAGCGATCTCCAGCAATGTATCGTTAGCCATAGGCTTTGCAGAAATAATAGTTCCCTCACCAAAAATATTATGCTGAACACGTTCTCCTGCCGCATATGTAACATTTGCTTTTGCCCCTGCATTTGAAAGATTCTTATTGCGTGCAAGCTGCTGCTGGAGCGAAGTTGACTGCACCTCACCGACAGAGGTATCACTTCCGGAAAGACTGCTTTTCATAGCTGCCGCATTATCATGTTTTTCAAGCAGCTCACCGCCGATCTCTCTCAAAAAACGTGAAGTAACGTTTGTCTGCGTCTGACCAAACAGCATACGTTTTCTGGCATTTGTCAGATAAAGCCGTTTCTTTGCTCTTGTAATAGCAACATAGGCAAGACGCCGTTCCTCTTCCATATCCTCCTGACTGTCGAAAGATCTGGAACTGGGGAAAATTCCATCGTCCATTCCCACCACAAAAACATTCTCATATTCAAGACCTTTTGCGGAGTGAACAGTCATGAGAGTAACCCTGTCATCCGAAGAATCATCTCTGTCCGCCTCGCTGAACAGTGCGACTTCTTCAAGAAAGCCGTTAAGTGATGGTTCGTCTGATTCCTGCATATATTTTACCATTGAAGAGCGGAGCTCCTGAACATTTTCTATCTTCGTATCGGCATTGTCAAATGTTTTGAGATAGTCCATATATCCGGTCTTTTCAAGAAGCACATCCAGAAATTCATCAAGGGGAAGCTCTTCGGACTTTTTCGTAAGATACTCAAACATATTGTAAGCATTTTTCAGTATGTTAGCCTTTTTTGCCAAAGGAGCGTACTCTCCGGCAGTTTTCAGGACTTCAAAAGGCGTTATCCTGAGATCACGGCTTATCTCCTCGATGAGCGTAAGGGTTGATTCGCCTATTCCCCTCTTTGGTTCGTTTATGATACGGCTGAACCGGAGCATATCGCTTGGATTGTTGATAAACGCCAGGTATGAAGTCACATCCTTGATTTCCTTGCGGTCGTAGAATCTCATGCCGCCGTATACCTTGTAAGGAATGCCGCACTTAACAAAAGTCCGTTCAACGGAATTGGACTGAGCGTTCATGCGGTAAAGGACAGCACATGAACTGTAGTTTCCGCTGCTGCGGTAATGTTCCTGTATCGTATCGGCGACAAACTGTGCCTCGTCGGATTCATCCACAGCCTTGTACCAGAAAATCTTTTCTCCCTTTTCGCCTCTTGTCCACAGAGATTTTTCCTTGCGTCCGAAGTTATTAGAAATAACCGAATTAGCCGCATCCAGAATCGTCTGGGTAGAGCGGTAATTCTGCTCAAGGCGGATCACCTTTGCTCCCTTGAACATTGATTCAAAACCAAGGATATTTTCGATATTTGCTCCCCTGAATTTATATATGCTCTGGTCGTCATCGCCCACGACGCACAGATTTCCGTGACCGGCAGAAAGCAGGGAAACAAGTCTGAACTGTACGTGGTTTGTATCCTGATACTCATCGACCATTATATATTTGTAACGCTTCTGATATTTTTCAAGCACCGCCGGGAACTGCTCAAACAGATCAACGGTACGGCAGAGAATATCGTCAAAATCAAGTGCATTGGCTTCTTTCAGACGTTCCTGATAAAGTCCGTATATACGGGCAACGACCTTTTTTCTGTAATCCTGTCCTGCCTCCTCCCGCATTTCCGGCGGAGTAATCATTTTGTCCTTGGCAAAGCTGATTTCACTGAGGACAGCTCTCGGAGCTATCTGCTTTTCGGAGATATCTATATCTGCCATAATATTTTTTATAAGACGCTGGCTGTCGTCTGAATCATAAATAGTAAAATCACGGCTATAACCGATTGCTTCTATTTCGCTTCTTAGAATTCTCACGCAGGCAGAGTGAAAAGTAGAAGCGTTGATATTCATGCCGTCCTCTCCGAGCATATCCGCAAGGCGTTCACGAAGTTCTCCGGCTGCCTTATTGGTAAACGTTATTGCAAGGATATTCCAGGGTTTTACAGGTGAAACGGCAATTATGTCACGCAAGGTTTCAAAATCGTCGGTTTTTCCGTCTGCGTAATCGTTAAGGAAAGCGATATCTCCTTTGCTTCCCGGAAGAGACTCATCCATATAAGCGTTTCCAAAATTTATCATATTGGCTATACGGTTGACGATAACCGTTGTTTTTCCGCTTCCTGCGCCTGCCAGGACGAGCAGCGGGCCTTCGATGGTAAATACAGCTTCCTGCTGCATCTCGTTCATACGACTGAAATATTTTTTCAATGCTTTCCGCTTTGCTGCTATAAAAGAATTAATTTCCATACATCAATCTCCAATAAAAAAATTGTACATTAACTATATTATACCATATTTGTCAAGACTTGAAAAGACTTATGAGAAATTTTTTTCTGCCATATGTATTTTACTACAAAAACGCCCCTTTTATCCACTTGAAATATAGAAAAAACAGAGTTTTCCACAAATCAATTGTAAACTTTCTTATTTTTGCTTTACTTTATATAAAAAAAGTATTACTATTAAAGTAGTATTATAAAATCGGAGGTAATATAATGATAAAATCCAGAAAGCTCAGAAATAAAGTCATGTCACTGGCAGCAGCAGTTGTTATAACCGGTGCGGCAGCAGCTCCGGCTTTTGTACAGACTCCCCTTACCGACGCAAATGCAGGTCAGCAGCTGGGACAGACAGATTTTGATGACGGAATAGGTCTCCCATGGCATATAGTTGAATCAGGACCGTCAAAAATGGACTTTGTAATTGAAGACGGCGTATATAAAATAACAATTAACAATCCCGGAGGAGCATCCAGAGGCGGCGAAGACCGCTGGGACTGTCAGTTCCGCCACCGTGGACTGAAAATAACTGCCGGTCATCAATATCAGGTAGAATATGAGATAACCCCCTCAAACAGCGGAAAATATTACACCAAGATAGGCAATCTTGACGGCGATGTTGAGATCTGGCACAACATGATGGCTGATAACGGCCCGGATTTCAACTCCACATGGGATCTTATCCAGATAAATGCAAATGAGACCAAAAAGGTCAGCCTTACATTTACCGCTACAGAATCGCTGGATGTCGCCGAATGGGCTTTCCATTTCGGCGGTGACGGACAGTATACTCCCGGCGACTGCTTCCCCGAGGGAACGGTAATTACATTTGACAATATGTCCCTTGTCGATCTCACAGGCGACGAAAACGACTACGAGATAATCGGCGAAAAAATCCGCTGCCCAATCATGGCAAACCAGGTCGGATATCTTACAGACCGTTCCAAGCAAGCCACACTGCTCAGCGACAGCAAAAGTGCTGTGGATTTTGAACTGATCGACGAGTCGGGAAAATCCGTATATTCCGGAACAAGCACCCCATTCGGAAAGGATGAGGATTCGGGAGACAATGTTCATATCCTCGATTTTTCCGATTTTGACGATTCCGGAACTTACACCATTGAAACGGAGGACGGCGAAGTCAGCCGTGAAATAACGATTGGTGATTCTTCCGTATATTCCAGCCTGCTTTACGATTCACTGAACTACTTCTACCAGAACAGAAGCGGCATTGAAATTGACAGCGAATATATTTCATCCGGCGACAAGGATAAACTTGCAAGAGCCGCCGGTCATCCCAAAGACAACGCCGAGATAATGTCCGACTGGGAGGACGGCACTACCGGAAAGACCATTGACGTCACCGGAGGCTGGTACGATGCCGGAGATCACGGTAAATATGTGGTAAACGGCGGATTTTCCCTCTGGATGATGCAGAACCAGTATGAAACTGCCCTGAAAAACGGCTATGAAGATGTCTACGGTGACGGCAGTATGCTTATGCCGGAAAATTCCAACGGCAATCCCGATCTTCTTGACGAAGCAAGATGGGAAATGGAATGGATGCTCAAAATGATCGTTGATGACGGCAAATATGAGAATATGGCATATCACAAGGCTCACGACGAAAAGTGGACCGGTCTGGGAATTGCTCCTGCCGACGATGAAATGAAACGTATCGTAAAACCGCCCACAACGGCTGCCACCCTTAATCTGGCTGCCTGCGGAGCTCAGGCTGCACGTCTCTGGAAAGATATCGACCCTGAATTTGCTGAAGAATGTCTCGACGCAGCAGAAGATGCATACGAAGCAGCCAAAAAGAATCCGGACGTATTTGCTCCCCTTGACAGTTCCATTGGCGGCGGAGCTTACGGAGACGACTTTGTAGATGACGAATTCTACTGGGCTGCCTGCGAACTTTATATCACTACAGGCGATGATACATATTACAAAGATATGAAGGATTCCGACTTCTTCCTGACCGTTCCCGAAACGATGAACGGCGGCGAAAGTGAAGGCAGCATGGGCAGCTTTGACTGGGGACACACCGCATCACTCGGAACAATGAGCCTTGCCGTTAATGAAAAGAGCATCCCGTCCGATGATATGGACGACCTGAAAAAGAATCTCTGCAAAACAGCTGATGCCTACATTGAACTGGAGAACAATCAGGGTTACGGTCTGCCATACGGTCAGAGCAAGATAAGCTACAACGACAGCGACGAGGGATACATCTGGGGATCAAATTCCGTTGTTGCAGATAATTCGATCGTTATTGCATACGCCTATATGCTTACCGGAGACGAGAAATACATAAACGGCGTTATCAGCGGCATGGATTATCTTCTCGGCAGAAATGCAATGGATAATTCCTATGTGACAGGATACGGAGCAAATGCCATAAAAAATCCGCATCACCGCTACTGGGCAAATCAGATCGACGAAACATTCCCCAGTGCTCCTGACGGCGTACTTTCAGGCGGTCCTAACTCCGGTATGCAGGATCCGTGGGTCAAGGGAATGGGCTGGAAAAAAGGCGATATCAAACCACAGAAATGCTATATGGATCACATCGAGGCATGGTCGGTAAACGAGTGTACTATCAACTGGAACGCTTCACTTGCATGGCTTGCAGGATTCACGGCGCAGGAAAACGGCGGCATCATTGTCGGCGAGACCGGAGCTCCCGTTTACGATAAAGACGATCAGTTCTCTACGGAAGCTCCGTCAGACAGCGATCAGAAATATAACAATGATAAGGATGATTCCGGAAAAACAACTGCCGCTGCCGGAAATAACGATGATAAAAAAGACAGCAAAGATAAAAAGGACAAGGACGATAAGGGAAACATCGGCTTTATAGCTCTAATAGCAGGAGCTGCCGTCGTAGGACTTATCTCTATCGAACTGTTCATCTACAAACTTGCCAAACTCAAGAAAAAATAATCGAAAAGGGGAACTATTATGACTAATAATGAAAACGGAATTGATGCTCCGGACGAATCACAGACACCCGTTATGCAGCAGGCTCAGGAAACAGCCGAAATACCTGTACTTCCAGCGGAAGAGGATCCAATCCCTGAAACACCCGTGAAGAAAAAGAAAAAGGGAATAAAAATCGCTGCAATAAGCGGTATATCGGCAGCCGTGCTTGTCGGTGGGGGAGCTGCCGCTTATCACTTCTCGTCTTTTGTCAGAAATCAGGTAAATCTCCGTATAATGAATCCGGAAAAATACTATGTATGGGTAAATGAGGAAAATTCACGTGGATTTGCTGAAAAAGCTGCCGATTCTTACAGCAAATCTCTTGACAACTATAAAAAAGGATCTGCTTCATCGGTTGAACTCAAATTAAATATCACTGATGAAGCAAAAGAAATACTCTATGATGAATTGAGCAAAAAAGCGTCTGATTCACCGGAATCGCAGGATCTGATTTCAGATATCGTCAATAATGCTGAAGATCTGAGTGTTTCCCTGACAAGCAGCAGCAAACAAACCGATCAGCTGCTGTCACTTGCAGCAAATCTGAACGATGACAGTCTGCTCACCCTTGACGCTGCCATTGATCTGCTGAACCCAAAACTGTTCATGCGTTATCCGGAATTGAAAGAACAATGGCTGTGTTTCGACTTGGACGACGTTATGAAACAAGCAATGGAAGAGGAAGGTCTGAACTACGAAAAAATAAAAGAATATTATCAGGAAATAATAAGCGACCCCACAATGCTTATATCCCCCACAGAACTGAAAAACAATATCATCAACTACACCAACGCATGGAATGAATCATTTTCCGATGTAGACCGTGAACGCAGCGAAAAGATTGATATCGGTGATATAACAGTAAAATATACCGTTCTTGATGTTGATCTGAACAGCAAAACCGGAAATAAGCTCATTAAGAATTTCATCAAAGAAGCTTCAAATGATAAAGTTTTACAGCGCACAATTGTTGATAAGTTCGGACTTGTTTCCGAAAGGCAGTATGACAGTGCTTTCAAGGCAGCACTGATCTCTGCAAATAGAAGCAATGACGACGATGACAGCGACCTTTCTCTTAAAACGTACATCGACTCCAAGGGAACTATCCGTGGATTTTCGCTGAGCGATGAAGAAGTGGAGATCTTCGGTGCAATCGGCAAGAAAAAGGATGATATCGCTATTGAATTTTCCGTTACGGAAAACGATACGGAACTTGTCAGCTTTACTCTCAGTGCCAAAGAAACAAGCAAGGAAAAATATTCCGGAAGCGCTGTCCTTAATATTGACGAAGAAGCAGTCGGCGATATTACAGAAGCCGATGAACCGGAAGATTATGAGATCACAATGGATTTTGACGATATGTCGATCGGCAGTACTGACGACTTTAAGCTTACAGGCGATGCCGTGCTGAATATTCCGGACGTTGATCCGATAGAACTCAAATTCAAAGGCAGCAAGGGAATGCAGTCCGTCACATATACGGTCAACGTGAACGATGTGGAATATGGTGACTGCACGCTTATTCTGAAAGATTCAGACGAGTTTTCCGCCAAAATGCCAGCTGCTGATGATTCATATATGGTGAATTCAAAAAATGCTGATTCGTTCAGAGCTGATGATTATTTTGGCGATGTTGACTATATAGAAGCATATAAGAAGCTTTATATCAAACTCGGTATTGATGAAGATCTTGCAGAAATACTCGCCGAAGAAGCTGAAATGTCCCGAAACAGCAAAAACGATGATGACGATGATGACGATTATAATGATTATGACGGCTACAATGACAACGAAATATATTAATAATACAGCTCCGCAAAATGCGGAGCTGTATTGTAATATTTGTAAAGTATATAACGAATTTCAACTAATTAAGCGATTCGTTTTCTTACACTCATGTCAAGTGAGAATTTTCCCTGTTGCATTCACTCCAAATATCTCCATTATCCATTTACGGGATAATGGAGATATTTGATACTGGGTTTCCAAAGGGAATGTACTTCCCTTTGGCAGGGGTGTGGGG
>UQXS01000078.1 GCA_900545125.1 uncultured Ruminococcus sp. | reverse complement strand
GCTTCCAGTTTCGGGGTTTTTTGACAGACTGAGGAGATGTGGTCAGACACATCTCCTTTTTGTTTTAATTTACAAAAAAAATTCCATTTATTGTGCAAAACATAGAAAATTTAATAAATGGTTGACTTTTTTAGTTATTCATTTATAATTAAAATTGTAATACTGTATGCATTAGGCAGCATATAGTATCAATTTTTTGAATCTGTAGAAAAATTAATTACAGGTTCAAATCGAAAGGAATGTTTTAATGAACAAAATCAAAAAAAGAATAACAGCTATCCTCTGTGCTGCCGCAATGACGACTCAGATCGCCATAACTCAGCCCGATCTGACGACAACAACATCATCGGATATCTCTGTCTCCGCATATGCCGCTGATACTGTCACTATCAGCGATATGCCTTCGGACTTTGTATCTGCTGCCGACTGGATATGGACGAATCGTATCGAACGTGAGGGTTCAACGACTCGCCGCAATACGATATTCGATATGATAGTCGCCGGAAAAGGAACTATCAACTATGTGGTCAAATGGCAGTCATACAGAACAGTTACCTATGAACAGCGTCAGAAGTTTGAAACGATGCTGTCTGACTGCATCAACGACTGGAACGACTGGCTTGCCGGTTATGAAAACTGGCCCTATGACCACATTGATGTAAATATAGTGGGATGGGCAGTAATTGATAAAAGCTCTCTTCTCGATCTCCATGACGATGAGAAAGTCTACACGGATACAATATATTATGATTCGAAGTATGACACTTCCAACGGACGTGATACTATCCCCGATAAAGAGCCTTATGCTCCGTCGGAAATATCGAGATTCGATCACTTTGCAGATCCGGGCTACCAGTATCCCGGCGGACTTGACAAACGCTTTGATATGTATATGTGGGCAACACAGGGATTCCCGGATATCGGCGGCTGCGGAGGAGACTGGGGACAGCGTCTTTCCGATACGGCATATCTTAACATGATAGACGGAAGCGGCATTCATGTCCTTGAACATGAAATAGGACACGGCTTCGGTATGACCGACTTCTACGGCGGCGAGGGCGCAACAGACGGTTTCCCTCCCGGAGGATTCCCCGGAGGTGAGAATTCCTTGATGATGGCTGGTTCTGCTGCAAAAATCACCACTTTTGACGGCTGGATGCTCCGATATATGTGGACGAAAATAAAAAATGAGGACGGGCGTTTTGATCTGGCAAATGCACAGCCGCCTGTTGCAGCAACTACGACAACTACAACTACAACAACTACTACCACTCCTCCGACTACGACTACAACGGTTACTACTGCTCCGCCTATCCAAACGGAAAAAGCCGGATTTACCGATACAATCGTCAGCATTGACGAGTATTCAATAACTTTCAAAGATAATGGCACGTTTGCACTTAGCAGCGGATATTCTGACAAAGATGAAACCAATCTTGCTTTTTAT
This sequence comes from uncultured Ruminococcus sp., assembly GCA_900545125.1. Taxonomy (GTDB): domain Bacteria; phylum Bacillota; class Clostridia; order Oscillospirales; family Ruminococcaceae; genus Ruminococcus. Next base: position 8,782 of record UQXS01000078.1, on the reverse strand, counting down.
GAAGCCGGAGATGTCATAAAAATCGACTTCTGGTATGAAACATCAGATATGCCGTCCATTACAAAGGTTGATAATATCAGTATAATAAGCAATATCCGTGACGAAGATATCAAATACGGAGATGCCGACTGCGACGGTGAAATTTTCATTAATGATGCTGTACTAATTATGCAGGCAATAGGCAATCCCGATGAATACGGTGTAAGCGGCACAAGCAATACGGCTATTACTGAACAAGGAAGGGAAAATGCAGATGTTGCCGGAAACGGCGACGGTCTCACCAATATGGATGCTCTGGCAGTTCAGAAGTATCTGCTGAATATCTATAATGAACTTCCGGTAACTGAATAAATGACTTAATGGCGCACTTCGGTGCGTCATTTTTTACAGAATTATGCTGATTATATCTTGACAAAATTAAAAATATATGGCATAATTAACTATAGCAACTATTATAGGGGGAATATTATGTTCTTAAAATTAACAAGCGCTGCAATATCGGGTGCAATGCTCATTTCTGTTATCGCTGCAGCAGACATTGCATCTCCGGCTGTACGTACTTCTGCGGCTGATGCCCCGTCATCTTCCGGAACTCCCGATTACGCCGAAGCATTGCAGAAATCTCTGTATTTCTATGAATGTCAGCAGGCAGGCCCTTTGCCGGAATGGAATCGTGTTGAATGGCGTGCCGACTCTACAATGACAGACGAAATTAAAGGCGGCTGGTATGATGCGGGAGATCATGTAAAATTCAATCTGCCTATGGCATACTCAGCTTCAATGCTCGCATGGGGGATCTATCAATATCCCGACGGCGTTGAGAAATCCGGAGAAATGACCAATTATGTCAATAATCTGGAGTTTGTTCTTGATTATCTTGCTGACTGCGATCTTGGTGATGAAATTGTATATCAGGTCGGAAACGGCACTATCGACCATACATGGTGGGGTCCGGTCGAGCTTATCCGTTATGGCATCGAGGACAGCGGAACATCATATGAAGATGCACGTGCCGTTCTGAAATCATCCGAAGGATGCGCCGCCGTTTTCGGAGAGATGTCCGCCGCTCTTGCATCAGGTTACTGTGCTCTTGACGGAAGAATCGACGAAAAAAAGCGTCAGGAATATCTGGAACACGCCGAAAATATTTTCAAATTCGCAGATGCATCCCAGAATAACGATGTATACAATGACAGCAATGCCTCTAATTTCTATCGGTCACGCCATTTTTATGACGAGCTTTTCTATGCAGCAAACTGGCTTTATATCGCTACAGGTAACAACGACTATCTTAAAAAGGCTGAAAGCTACATCCCGAATCTGGATAAGGAACTCGGCGATTCCACTCAGTTAAAATATACATGGGCTCAATGCTGGGATGACGTTATGCAGGGTGGAATGCTTCTCTACGCTATCAACACCAACGACAGCCAGTATATATCTCACGTCGAAAAACACCTGAAATATCTGGCAAATGACACTAAGAAGATCGAGGGTAAGCTTGCTTACATGGACAGTTGGGGATGTCTCCGCTATGCTCAATCTGCGGCTTTTATCTCCGCCGTTGCCTGTGATACTGTTCTGAAAGACAAGGATACATCGGCTTACGAGAAATTCTACGAAGATCAGATAAACTTTGTTCTGGGTGAAAACTCGGATAATTTCAGCTATGTAGTCGGATACGGGGAAAATTCACCGAAAAATCCTCATCACCGTACCGCCCATGCATCATGGAAGAACGCCGAAGCTTATCCTGTAATGAGCCGCCATACTCTTTACGGAGCTTTAGTCGGCGGCCCTAATGAGGACGGTTCATATGAGGACGACAGAGGAAATTATATAAACAACGAAGTCGCTGATGACTATAATGCCGGATTTACAGCTATCCTCTGCAAAATGCTTGATAAATACGGCGGAAAATCTGATCCGTCATTCCCGCCGAAAGAAGTCCACGACGGACCGGAATTCTACGTTGAAACGCTCAGCAAAGGAAGTACCGACAGCGGTATAACACTGAGTTTTAAAATTACCAACCATTCCGCATGGCCGGCAAGAATTCAGGATAATATCTCATTCAGGTATTATATGGATCTCAGCGAATTTGTTGACGCTGGTATCAATCCCGAAGATGTCGTTATTCGCTGTGACCGTGACCAATCCGCTATGTATGCCAATAAAGGCGTAAAGGCAGCAGAAATCTCCAAACCTATAAAATATGATGGAAATATCTATTATATTGAAGTAAATCTTCCCGACGGACGTGCCGTTATGCCTGTTTCCGAGGGAATGCAGCAGTGCGAGATCCTTATTGCTTTTGTCTGCCCGAATTACGGCAGCGGCTGGGATGCTTCCAACGACTTTTCAAATAAGGAGATCCTCAGCAAATCACCCGAAACAGATGAAAACGGATCGACTAAAGGTATTGTTTCGCCCTATGTTCCTGTTTATCTGAACGGAGAACTCTACTACGGATATGAGCCTGACGGAACATACAAGGACGGTCTTGGCGACAGTTCATCCGGTACATCCCCTGTCCCTGATCCTGATATCAATTACGGTGATGCTGATTGTGACGGTGAAATTTATATCAACGATGCTGTGCTCGTTATGCAGGCAATAGGCAATCCCGACGAATACGGCGCAGGCGGTACAAGCAAGACTGCAATAACCGAAAAAGGCAAAATAAATGCTGATGTTGCCGGAAACGGCGACGGTCTCACTAATATGGACGCTCTTACGATTCAGAAGTATCTTCTCAAAATGCTGGATAAGCTGCCTGACAACAATTGAATAAATTTTAAGGAGACAAGATGAAAAATAAAAAGCAATCTGTAAATATGGCTTCACCCAGAATACTGAAACATAAATGGTATCTTTACATGACGGAATTTTTTTCCGGTATGTCAGTTATGGCTGTGGAACTGGGTGCAAGCCGTCTCCTTGCACCGTATTTCAGTTCATCTCAGATAGTCTGGACTATTATAATAGGAACTATCATGATAGCAATGGCACTGGGAAATATATACGGCGGAAAAAGTGCCGACAAGAATCCCAATCCGGACAAGCTCTATGCACGAATCATTTTTGCTTCCCTCTGGATAGCGGCTATCCCCTTTTTCGGAAAATTCGTGATACTTGGAATATCCGCTTTGCTGGTAGTAACTGTAAATACCAATTTTCTCATATGGGCAGCATTTATAACTTGTATGGTCGTTTTTGTGTTCCCTCTTTTCCTGCTTGGAACGGTAACACCTTCTCTTGTGAAATATACCGTTGACAGCCTTGATGACAGCGGAAAAACAGTAGGAACTCTCGGCGCTTTTAACACTATCGGCAGCATAATAGGCACTTTTGTTCCGACTTTTATTTCAATTCCGGCAGTAGGAACTGCTGCAACTTTCCTGATTTTTTCCGGAATCCTCCTTATTCTTGGTATTGTATATTTTATTTACGGAAAAACCGGAAAAGTCAGATGTATTGTATCTGCGGCTGTATTCGGTGCATTTTCTGTTCTTTCCACCCGGCTCGGATTTGCTTTCTGGGAACGCAATCTGATATACGAAGATGAATCCACATACAATTATCTGCAAGTCAAAGAAGATGATAATAAAATTTATCTTTCCACTAATGTTCTTTTCGGTGTTCAGTCCGTTTATGTCAAGGACGGAAGTCTAACCGGTATGTATTACGACTACGCAATGGCTGCTCCTCTTATGTCCGATTCCGGAGAGGATGAAAAAGATATGCTTATCCTGGGGATGGGTACGGGTACTTATGCAAAGCAGTGCATAAATTATCTCGGGAATATCAACAGCGTTGAGGGAGTTGAAATCGACAAAAAAATTATTGATATCTCCCGGAAATATTTTGATTTGCCTGATGAAGTCAAGGTCACGGAATACGACGGACGAGCATTTCTCAGTGCCTCTGCTAAAAAGTACGACGTGATTATGGTTGACGCTTATCAGGATATTACAATTCCTTTTCAGATGTCCTCCGTTGAATTCTTTACTATGGTCAGGGAACATCTCAAAGACGGCGGCGTTATGGTCGTAAATATGAATATGCGCTCTGATAGTTCTGACGGCATTAACGGCAGACTTTCCGATACAATTTCTGCTGTTTTCGATAACGTTTATACGGTCGATGTGGAACATTCGACGAACCGTGAACTTTTTGCCTCGGATTCCCCGGAAATGCTTGATATATTCAATCAAAAAATTAAAACACTTGAAAATGATGATCTTTATTCAATGATGCAGACTGTTTCCGTAAATCTTACAGAATACAAGAGCAGCGGCAGAATTCTTACCGATGACAAAGCACCCGTTGAACTTCTTGGCATGGATGTTATTGATGATATTATCGAAGATGAACTTGTATATTATAAGCAGAAATTCAAGGAGGACGGAATTAAAGGTCTTCTGGAATAATATAACGGCTTTGATGTAATAAAATAAATTGAAATTTATAGGAGATGCTGCAAATGAGCAGACATTTAGCATTTTGGAAATATAGTGACGGAATATATCTTGATAATCAAAAAGTATATGAGATGACTTGCGTTGAAGAAAAAGTGACAGCAGGACTATCAATTTTACCTATTGATGATATTCTTAATAAGATAAATGAGGTTTTTAACGATTATAATAAACTTGATGAGTACAACTACGAAAGTTCAAAAGGTTCTTTTACAATAATTACTACAAAACAATCCATACTGTTTGATTGTAGTTGGAATATGCTTGATACAGAATTAAACAAAATCATTGATATAATGCTTGAATATGACTGTCCATTTTATGATCCGCAAATTAAAACTCGATTTGATGGAAGATAAAGTCTGATTTATGCAAGTAATCGAATATTTACAACAAGCCCCGAATCAATTACAAATAATTGTTTCGGGGCTTAAACTTCTTTATGAGTATCCCTCTAAACGAAGCCGCTGTAATTTTTGAAATTATCTTCTTTTTCCGCAGTTCTTATCAAATACAGGATTGCAGGCATAGAAGTTTTTAGAGTTGAGATTGTCCTGCGTTATACGAAGCGCCTCGCCAAAACGCTGGTAATGAACGATCTCACGCTGTCTCAGGAATCTGATAGGGTCACGGACATCCGGATCGTCTGCAAGTCGAAGAATATTGTCGTAGGTTGTACGTGCTTTCTGTTCTGCTGCCATATCCTCATGAAGATCGGTAATAATATCACCTTTACTCTGAAAATACGTTGCCGTAAACGGTGTTCCGGATGCTGCTATCGGATAGATTCCTGTAGTATGATCTACAAAATAGGTGTCAAATCCACTTGCTTTGATCTCGTCAATAGTGAGATCCTTTGTAAGCTGATATATAATGGCGGATATCATTTCTACATGGGCAAGTTCTTCAGTACCAACATCAGTTAATATTCCCTTAACCTCACCGTAAGGCATAACATAACGCTGATTAAGATATCTTAAAGATGCAGCAAGTTCTCCGTCAGGACCGCCTGACGCCAAAAGAATATAATAATCTTCCTTAGTAAAAAAGAACTGTGAAAACAGCTCTTTTTTATTATAAATAATATTAATTATTTTTACTATGTTATTAAGAGATTGCAGTTATTTCAAAACAGAAACAGCATCAGAAATAGTTTTTTCATATGCTTCTCTGCCGTATTTATCAACTTCAGCTTTATCTTTCATTCCGTGTGTAAGACATCCTGCGCCGCCTATACATCCTCCCACGCAAGCCATACCCTCAATAAAATTGGCATCAAGAACATTTTTACTCTTTTTCATAAGTGCCGTCCGGCATTCTTCTATTCCGTTGCACGAAATTGCTTTAAGATCAAAGTCGATATTCTGTTCTTTAAGTCCCTGCGCCGCTGCATCGGAAAGACCTCCGGAACGTGCAAAAATCCGTCCGAAATACGATGCGTTATCAAGAACATCTTCCGGAAGTTCGGTTATATCAATATCACGGCTGTCAAAAAGTGCCTGAAGTTCCTCAAAAGTAAGCACAGCGTCAACATATGGTTTGACTGTATCAAGCTGTGCTTCAGCTTTTTTGGCGGTACAAGGCCCTATAAACACTGTCTTGGCATTTTCTGTAGTTTCCTTGATATATTTTGCAATAGTTGCCATTGGTGAAAGATTGTGTGAGACATACTGCTGCATATCGGGAAATGCAGATTTTATGTATTTTACAAAAGCCGGACAGCAGGAACTTGTAAGAAACCCTTTTTCTGCGAGTTCTTTGGATTCTTCAAGTGCAACCATATCTGCTCCGAGTGCGGCTTCTACGACTGTATGAAATCCGAGCTTTTTCAGACCGGATATCACCTGACCAAGCTTTGCATAGGTAAACTGACTTGAAATCGACGGTGCAACGATCGCATATATTTTATAGCTTTTTTCATTTTCGCTTTTCCTGATAAGATCAATAACGTTGAGAATATACGACTTATCGGTAATAGCTCCGAACGGACACTGATAAACACAGGCTCCGCAGTTTGTACATTTATCATTATCAATATACGCAGCATTCTCTTCATTTATCTTGATTGCTTTTACCTTACAGGCTATCTGACACGGACGTTTTCTGTTTATTATCGCAGAATACGGACAAACCTTTGCGCACTGTCCGCATTCGACACAAAGCGTTTTATCAATATGAGCAACATGGTTATGGTCAAAGGATATTGCTCCCCTTTTGCAGACGTCTTCGCAGCGGTGAGCAAGACATCCACGGCAGGAATCGGTCACTTCATAACCGGCAGCCGGACATTCGTCACAGGCAATATCAATTACCTGTATAACGTTTGGATTGTCTTTATCTCCGCCGATAGCCATTTTTACACGCTCGGAGAGAATTGCACGTTCCTTATAAACACAGCAGCGCATAGTAGGCACTTTCCCCGGCACAATGATTTCAGGAATTTTCAGAACATTTTCAAGCAGTGTATCATTCCATGCCTGTTTTGCAACTTCACGCAGAACTTTATATTTCAGATGCTGTATTTTCGTATCAAATTTTCTCATCTGACTACCTCCTAAAAATAGCTTACCTTAATACGTTTTCCCATTTTTTTCAGGCAGGCTGAGAGTTCTTCTACAAGATTCATCTTAATGCTGAAATTAATAGGCAGATCAGGATTCTGATGGGCTGGATTAATTGCCCGTCCGACAAAAAAGTTTATATCAGTAGCTTCTTCAAACAGCAGTCTGCATATCAGTGCTGCTCCGTCACGCTTAAAGTTCCACTTTTCATAACATTCGTTTTTGTCAAGATAATCACGGGCATATTCAAGCACTCTGTTTACGGTTATTACTCCCTCTGTTACAAGGTCAACCCCCTCAAGTTCAGCAATAGGCGGAATGTCAGAACTTTCAAAATTAAGACTCGGACGAAGAGGTCTGCGAAGAAATTTTGCTGCAATTGAAGAAGTCGTTCCGCCACATATGATATGCTTTCCCTCTTTTGAAAAAAACAGAGACATCATTCTGTTGCAGTCGTTTCTGTTAGACGGAGGACCGAAAAGAATATTCATAGGCTCTCTCTTACGTATCTTTATTACGCAGGCGGTAGCATCGTCTCCCGGTTCTCCGCCGTAAAGTTTATTACATTCGTCAACAAGAATAGTTGAAAGCGTTTTTGACGTATATCCGCAGTTTGAAAGCGCTTCCATAAATTCAATGATTTCTTCACGCTTCCATCCGAAATTATAACCGATACCTATTCCGGCATGAGGGCATCCGTCGCTCATTGCGATAAATATATCATTTTCACAAAGCTTTATAGTAGATTTATAAATACGTTTTCCGTCAATATTCATTTCCATTTCCGGATAAACGTAATTCTCATTATTACGGATAAGAATGACGTGCGGATTATCGTATTGAATAATATCGGCTGTATCATTATTTTTTATGTGTATTATAGTAAACGTTGAATAAGCAACGCCTCTTACCGAACAGACCGGAAGAGTGGCTGCAATGGTACTTACACATTCTTCTACAGACAGTCCGGCTGCCATCATGGTTGAAATTATCTTTGATGTAAGAGTCGAAAGAATACTTGCCTTAACACCGCTTCCTAATCCGTCGGCAAGAACTACTACTGTTGAATTTTCATCCTGTTCAACAATATCAACATGATCGCCGCAGAGCTCCTCGCCGTAATGATAGATACTTTTATAGCCTATATCTGCACAAAGATTATTCATCCGTGATCGACCCCTTTAACTTTGAAAGCGCTATCTTTGTTTCAGCAGCAGTCTCACCAAGCAGCGACGCTATCTCCTGAACTATTCTCATCTGCTTTTCCACTACCTTATCAGCGACCTCAGCCGTCTGACGGCTGAAATTTTCTTTTCTTTCCCTTGCTTCTTCCTCGTCGGTAACGTCACGCAGAATTCCGATAAGCAGGTGCAGATTTTTTTCATGAACTATAGTCTGCTCGACATAGCGATTATACTCTGCGAGATACATTCGTTTGTTCCGGATATTCTTTCCCATTGTAAGAACATTAACAAAATCTGTCGGATCAAGAATACGGATAACCTGATCGCCCAGAACATCCGAGGCATTCCGGATGTTCATAATTGATCTTGCAGCGTCATTTATCTGCTGAACTTCAAGATCTTCATTAAGAACAATAAGACCGTTGGGTGTATTCTTTACAATGGTATCGGAAAATCCCTCTGCTCTGTCTTTCAGGAACGGCAGACACATAGAATATTCAGCTTTTCCCTGACAGATAGCTATAGCCTTTTCACGACAGGTATTATAACCGCATGA
>UQXS01000077.1 GCA_900545125.1 uncultured Ruminococcus sp. | reverse complement strand
CGGGCAGGTGCGGGAAGGCCCGGACGCGCTCACCATCACCGGTGTCCCCATGCTGCAGGGCGGCACAGTGGACGCCGCGGGCGACCACCGCATCGCCATGTGCGCCGCAATTGCAGCAACACGCTGTACGGAAGCAGTGACGATTCTCCACGGCGAATGTGTGGAAAAGTCCTATCCGTCATTCTATGAGGACTATCAACAATTAGGAGGAACTGTCCATGTCATCGTTCTGGAATCGTAATATTTCCATTTCTATTTTCGGAGAATCTCACGGCCCCGCCATCGGTGTGGTGATCGACAATCTCCCCGCCGGCGAGTATATCGACCTTGAAAAGCTGCGCCACTTTATGGCACGCCGTGCCCCGAAAAAAGACGGGACGACAACGCCTCGTGGCGAAAAAGACCTGCCGCAGGTGATGTCCGGTCTGCTGAACGACCGCACCACTGGCGCACCGCTGTGTGCCTTTATCCAGAATACGGACACACGTTCCAAGGACTACAGCAATCTGGCACGGCTGCCCCGTCCGGGTCACGCCGACTATACCGGTGCCATGCGCTACCGTGGCTTCAATGACGTGCGTGGCGGCGGACATTTCTCCGGCCGTCTGACGGCGCCCCTCTGCTTTGCCGGTGCGATCTGCGGACAGATTCTGGAGCGGCGGGGAATCTACACCGGCGCACACATCGCCGCAGTCCACGGCGTGAAGGACGACATGTTCAGCCGCACCAAGGTTACCAAGGAGGACATCCTCGCCGTGCGCCAGAAGGACTTCCCCGTCATCAACGATGCCCAGGGGGAGAAGATGCGGGACGACATCCGCAGCGCCCACGCCGGCGGCGAGTCCCTCGGCGGACTCATTGAATGCGTCGCTGTGAATGTTCCGGCTGGGGTCGGCTCGCCCATTTTCGAGGGACTGGAAAACACCATCGCCCAGCTGGTCTTCGGCATTCCCGCCGTCAAGGGACTGGAGTTCGGCGCAGGCTTTCAGGTGGCGGAAATGGTGGGGAGCCAGAACAACGATCCCTTCTATATTGACGAAAACGGTCACGTGATGACCAAGACCAATAACCATGGCGGCATTCTGGGGGGCATCTCCTCCGGCATGCCCATCACCATGAATGTTGCCGTCAAGCCCACCGCCTCCATTGCCAAGCCGCAGGAGACCGTGGACTTTCGGGCAAAGACCAACGAGGTTTTGCAGATCCACGGCCGGCACGACCCGTGTATCGTGCCCCGTGCTGTCCCGTGCGTGGAGGCCGCCGTCAACGTGGCGCTGCTCTCCCACATGATGGACTATCCGCATTTCGCAGGCTGATTTGAGGTGGCAGCAGTGCAGGAAGAAAATCTTTTGAAAATGGCGAAGATGGCAACACCGCCGATTATGGACTCCCATATGGCGAACATTCTTCTCTGCTATCTTCTCTATCGCATCGACAGACCGGTGCAGGTGAGCCAGCTGTATGACATTGCAGTGGGCAGCAACATCATCAACTATTTTGCCTATCAGGAATCCATTTCCTATCTCACCGAACACGGCTCCGTGCAGCTGCGCCGGATGCCGGAGGGCGTGGAGGAATATGTGCTCATGGAGCCGGGCGTGCAGACGGCGAGAGAGCTGCGCAACTACGTGGGAAAAGCGTATCGGGACAAGCTGGTCTCCGCCGCCCTCCAGTACTTCGCACGGCTGAAGCGGGAGAGCGAGGTCAAGCTGGAGTATATCCCGCTGAAAAAGGGATACTATGTCCATGTGCGCTGTCTCGATCTGGAGGACGACCTGCTGGATCTGAAGCTCTATGCGCCGGATTATACCCAGGCAAAGTATCTGGGCGAGCAGATCATGCGCAACCCCGCCGGTTTCTACGGGAAAATCCTCGAGGCGGCGTTCTCCAATCAGGAGGAGCGCATCGACCTCAGCGACAATTGAGGCGATTCCGCCGAAATCTTGGGAAAAGGGCTTGACAAGAGCGGGAAAACCAAGTATAATGAAAAGGAATCAGAGTTAGGAAGGACGTTGGAACATGACCTATCAAGAATCATTTCTGCGCTTTATGGTGGACTGCGGCGTGCTGACATTCGGCAGCTTCACCCTCAAGAGCGGCAGACAGGCTCCGTATTTTATCAATGCCGGCAACTATCACAACGGCAACCAGCTCATGCAGCTGGGCCGCTATTATGCCGCATGCATTGAAGAGCACCACATTCCGGTGGATACCCTGTTCGGACCGGCTTATAAGGGCATCCCGCTGGCAGCTGCCGCAGCTGTGGCACTCTCCGACCAGTACCAGAAAACCGTGAACTTCTGCTTCGACCGCAAGGAAGTCAAGGATCACGGCGAGGGCGGCATGTTTGTCGGCAAGAAGCTGGAGGACGGCGAGCGTGTTGTCATCATCGAGGACGTTATGACCTCCGGTAAGGCAATGGCTGAGGTTTATCCCAAGCTCAAGGGTGCGGCAGACGTGGACATCACGGGTATGGTCATCACCGTAGACCGCATGGAGCGTGCGCTGGAGGGCGACAAGTCCGCCGTGCAGGCCGTGTATGAGAAGTACGGCGTTCCGGTGTATTCTATCGTTACCATGGAGGATATCATTCAGGCAATTCGGAACGGCATCATTCCGGGTCAGGAACATCTGGATGCCATGCTGGCTTATCGGAAGCAGTACGGCGTTTCGTAAAGCGTCCGGAGGCATTTTCGCCGACGTTCCGGAGCAATCGTGTTGAGGGCAGGGCTGCTCTCGACCTTTGTTTCCGTAGCTCAGCTGGATAGAGCGACCGCCTCCTAAGCGGTAGGTCGGGTGTTCGAATCACCTCGGGAACACCAAATTGAATTTGTACCAGAAAGAAATCTGTGCGGAGTTCCGCACAGATGGGGCATTAGCGCAGCTGGGAGCGCATCACACTGGCAGTGTGGGGGTCAGGGGTTCGAATCCCCTATGCTCCACCAGATAAACGCCTATATTACGAAGATTCTCGTAATAGGCGTTTTTCTTTTATTGTTACTATGACACCTACTGCGGCACTTGTAACACATAAAACAAAAACCTCCCGTTGTAAACGAACGAGAGGTTTTGATATATTAGAACTTGTTCTTATTTCTCCGTCAGCGTTCCCGAATAAGTCCATGGACAATGGTACAAAAGGTAAAAAAGTACCCAGACATTTTACACAAAGATTGTGCGGTGTTGTCTTAATAATCAAACTCAGCGGGATGTTTAGGCTTACGCTTGTAAACTTTTTTGTTATTGCCGGCAATACGGGTAACGGGATTCAGACCGTTCCAGCCACGGCGCTTTTGGGCATCAAGTTTTTTCTGATCTTTTTTGCTCATTTTCTCATAAGATATAAACTTTTCCATTATTCTTCACCTGCCTTGAAGTTGTAAACAGGCTTGATAATCTCGTTTATTTCTGCCGTATCGCCTATATTTCCGATTATATCATCAATAGACTTATACGCCATAGGACATTCATCTAAAGTCTGTGCATTTACAGAAGTGGTATAAATACCATTCATCTGCTTTTTAAATTCCGATACTGTAAAACTCTGCTTTGCCATTGAGCGTGACATTAATCTGCCTGCACCGTGAGGAGCCGAACAATTCCAGTCAGGATTTCCCTTACCGGTACAAATAAGGCTTCCGTCACGCATATTTATCGGTATAAGAAGCTTTTCGCCTGCCTGTGCAGAAACTGCGCCTTTGCGGAGTATCATAGTTTCAGTGTCGATATAGTTGTGTATCGTTGTGAACTGCTCAGCAACGTGCAGATGCATACCCTTTATTATCTCATCCATCATCGCCTGACGGTTGAGCATTGCGAATTGCTGTACTATCTTCATATCATGGATATACTGCTCAAATAATTCGCCCTCGCAGTATGCAAGATGCTTCGGTACATCCGTAAATTTTGTATTTTTCAGCTTGGTTATCTCGGACTGTATCTGCTTTTCCCTGCCGTCGGATTTCATACGTGCAATAAGCTCATCAATATCTTTTTTTGAACTTCCATTAAGACGCTTATATGCTTCTTCCTGATAATATTTTGCAGTTTCAACGCCGAGGTGACGTGAACCGGAATGAATAACAATGTAAATACTGCCGTCCTCGCCCTTGTCAGCTTCTATGAAATGGTTGCCGCCTCCAAGAGTACCGATACTGCGCTCTGCACGGATAGGATTAATATGCTCATAGCAGTAAAGATCTGTCAGGCATATCTTATCGTTATAGCGATGTGCCTTGTCACGCACGTCAAAACCCGAAGGTATCTTTTCGTAGATAAGCTTATCAAGCTTTTGCAGTTCGATATGCTTTTCCTTCAGTTTTACGGTTTCCATTCCGCATCCAATATCCACGCCGACAAGATTCGGTACTATCTTGTCAGTGACGGTCATAGTTGTACCGATAGTGCAGCCTGCTCCGGCATGAACATCGGGCATAACAGCTATGTTGGAATTAATGCTTACCGGCTGATTGCAAAGTTCAATTATCTGTGATATGGCGCCCTGATCTATTACATCAGTAAAAACCTTTGCCGAGTTGTATTTTCCGTTTAATTCAATCATACATTTTCCTTTCCGAGCCGCCCGAAAACATAAAAACGCCCCTGAAAAACAGGAGCGCATAATACTTTTATATATACAAAACATCAGCACATGACTGAGTATATCGGGCAAACTCCATGCTTTATAATATTATTTGATTCTGGCATCTGATTATTATTGAAGATATGTTTCATGGCGTTCACCATCCTTTCGTAGAATATGTGATTATTATACATTGCTTTTTTCCTTTTGTCAAGACCCTTTTTAAATTTTTATATGGGAACAACATAACTTCTTGACTATTTTAAAAATTCGGGTTATAATAGAACTATAAGAAATTTTTTTGCTCACAGCAGAAAGGAAGAAAAAATGAAAATTGCAGTAACTTACGAAAACGGAAACGTTTTTCAACACTTCGGTCACACAGAGCAGTTCAAGGTCTATGAGACGGCTGACGGAAAAGTGACCGGCTCAGAAGTAATCGATACAAACGGAAGCGGACACGGAGCATTGGCAGGACTGCTTTCCGGATTAAACATTGATACACTTATCTGCGGCGGAATCGGTGCAGGCGCTCAGACCGCACTTGCAGAAGCAGGAATCAAGCTGTACGGCGGCGTATCCGGAAGTGCAGACGATGCAGTAAACGCTTTGCTGGCAGGAACTCTTGCGTATAATCCTGATGTTCGATGCAGTCATCATGAGCATCACGGCGAGGGACATCACTGCGGTGAAAATAAGCATGGATGCGGCGGACACGGCGGCAGCTGCCATGAGTGAGAATGAGAATTGCTCTGATAATTCTTTTTACAGTCTGGCACTGCATGGAAATAACTGTGCGGTGCTGAACTAAAAAAAACACTGGATTTAATCAGTGCTTCCCTAAAAATCTAAAACGGAGGATATGAATATGAAATCATATAAAGGAACACAAACAGAAAAAAATCTTGAAGCCGCTTTTGCAGGCGAATCACAAGCACGGAACAAGTATACATATTTTGCTTCTGTGGCTAAAAAAGAAGGTTATGAACAGATCGCCTCACTGTTTTTAAAAACTGCCGAAAACGAAAAAGAACACGCTAAAATGTGGTTTAAAGAACTGAACGGCATCGGAGATACTTCTGCCAATCTCAAGGCAGCCGCTGAAGGCGAAAATTACGAATGGACAGATATGTATGAGAACTTTGCAAAGACAGCGGAAGAAGAAGGCTTTCCGGAACTTGCAGAAAAATTCCGCATGGTTGCGCAGATCGAAAAGCATCACGAAGAACGCTACCGTGCTTTGCTGAAAAATGTTGAGACAGCCTCTGTATTTGAAAAAAGCGAAGTCAAAGTCTGGGAGTGCCGTAATTGCGGTCATATCATAGTCGGAACAAAAGCACCCGAAGTTTGTCCGGTTTGTGCTCATCCAAAGAGCTATTTTGAAATTCACGCTGAAAATTATTAACCTGTTGAAAAGATCCTGAAGAGCATTCAGCCCTGCAGGATCTTTTCTTATAAATTTATCAAGATTTAGCCGGCGGAGCAGTAATTAATATAAATATTGTCTTATTTATACAAATTTCATATAAAATACAATAAATATAGCAAAAAAAAAGATTATTCCGACAAAAAATTAATTGACAATCTCTTGACATTTATGCGTTATTATGATATAATAACAAAAAAAATGCACTGATGTACCAAAATACGCTATAATATATTATTTATACCTGAAACCAACAAAAACAGTGTACCGGGAGATGATATTTAATAATGGGCCTGAAAGCAAATGGCAGCAAAATACTTATCGTTGATGATTCGGAAATGAACCGTGCTATACTTTCAGAAATGATCGGCGATAAATATAATTTTATTGAAGCCGAAAACGGAGCCGAGGCAGTAGCCATACTTCAGCACAGAAACGCTGAAATTACTCTTGTTCTCCTTGACATTATAATGCCGGTCATGAACGGCTACGATGTTCTTGAAATCATGCACAGCCGCCGATGGATAGACGATATTCCTGTTATAATGATTTCCGAGGAGAGTACTCCCTCAAATATTGAACGTGCTTACGATATGGGCGCTGTGGATTTTATTGCACGTCCTTTCGATAAAAGCGTCGTTCTCCGACGTGTTGTCAATACATTCATGATCTATGAAAAGCAGAAAAAACTTACGGAACTTGCTGTCAGTCAGATCTACGAAAAAGAAAGAAACAGCAACCTTATGATAAATATTCTCAGCCATATTGTTGAATTCCGCAACGGTGAAAGCGGACTTCATGTCCTGCACGTCCAGAACCTTACAGAAATACTTCTTAAAACTCTGGTCAGAACAACGGACAAATATAAACTTTCACCATCTGAGATCTCTATAATAAGTCATGCCTCCGCTCTGCATGATATAGGCAAAATAACAATTCCGGACGAGATCCTCAACAAACCCGTACGTCTTACCGACGAGGAATTTGCCATTATGAAAACCCATTCCATGGCAGGTGCGGATATGCTTGCACAGCTTACATTTTTTTCAGACGAACCTCTGCTTAAAACGGCATATGAGATCTGCCGCTGGCATCACGAACGGTTCGACGGACGTGGATATCCCGACGGAATAAGCGGCAACGATATACCGATATCAGCACAGATAGTAGCTCTTGCCGATGTTTATGATGCTCTCACCAGCGACCGTGTATACAAAAAGGCTTTTTCTCATGAAACAGCAATTGATATGATATGCAAAGGACAATGCGGAACTTTCAATCCCCTGCTGCTGGAATGCCTTTCCGCTGCCGCCGACAGAATCCGTGATATAGTAAACATTCCTGCACAATACAAGCTGCATGACTGCATCGACGATATTTCCGGAGAAGTTTTCAGCCGCACTGAACTTACATCCGCAAAACGCACTTTCGATCTGCTCAGCCATGAAAAAACCGTAAACAAATTCTTTATGAATCTCTCAAAGGAATTTCTGTTTGAATATACTGTCACTCCGTCGGTTCTTGTTCTCACACCTGCCGGAGCACGTATTCTCGGAACAGAACAGATAATCGTAAACCCATTTACCGATAACAGTCCGCTTCACCCGATATTTTGTGAAGAAATTCACAGACGGGTTTCCGAAAAGGCACGGAATTCTTCTCCGGAAAATCCTGAGTTTGAATTTGAATGCGACACATTTTTCGGCGGACAGCCAAGACATATAAAACTTATATGCTGCTCTACATGGACAATTGATGAACCGCCGGTTTATACCGGAGTCATCGGAAAAATGACTTTTGACAATTAATAACTTGTTCTCATATACTACAGGAAAGGAATAGAAACATGAATCTTATAGAATGCTACAGCGCCCTCGGAGGAAACTACGAGGATGTTCTCAGGCGTCTTACAAGTGAACGCCTCGTAAAAAAATTTGCCGTAAGGTTTCTGGACGACAAGAGCTACGGACTTCTTGAAAATTCCCTCAGCGAAAATAATATTGATGAAGCTTTCAGAGCCGCTCATACTATTAAGGGAGTCTGCGCCAATCTGGGATTTGACAAACTTCTGCATTCTTCTTCCGAAATAACCGAAGCTCTGCGTGAGGGAAATATTGATATGGCAAACGAACTCTTCCCGATTGTTACCAAAGATTATCTGCTCACTATTAATTCAATAAAGTCTCTTGACGAATAAGAATATTCTGCACAGCGCCGCACATAATATAATTGTGCGGCGCTGTTTTGCCGTTGGTATTTTTTTCTGCAAAATATAACATAAATTTCTTTTTTCAGGTATAGACAAAATGAACAAATTATGATATAATAATTGTGAATCTAATTTATCACTGTACCTGATACTAATCCCAGATCTTTTTATGGATTAGTATGAAAGCTGCAAGAAAGGAAAATTTATGCTACATGAGAAATCATGCGGTGCTATAGTATACCGTAAATTCCATGGGAATACCGAAATACTTCTGATAAAGCACATAAACAGCGGACACTGGTCTTTCCCCAAAGGTCACGTTGAAAAAGGCGAAACAGAAACAGAAACGGCTCAGCGTGAAATAATGGAAGAGACATCTATAGATGTTATAATCGACCCGACTTTCCGGGAAACCGTTACATATTCACCAAAAAAAGATACTGTGAAAGTTGTCGTGTATTTTCTGGCAAAGGCAAAGAATGTTGACTTTACCCCTCAGGAGGACGAAATTGCCGAGATCCGATGGGTGGATATATCATATGCTTCAAATATTCTTTCATACGAAAACGATAAGACAATTGTTGCAAAAGCTAAAAATGCTATCAAAGAAGCACATTAGCGGAAAGGGAGTTCATCATGGCATTTTTTAAAAGATTTATACTAACTCTGGCAAGCTGCTGTCTCGTTCTTTGCAGCTGCGGAAGAACCGAAAATGACTCGGATGCTCCTGACGGTATTGTGGATATCGAAGTCACAACAGAACCGGAAAACGATTCCCCGGACGACAGCGAAGATATCGTGACTACAACAAAATCAGTTATCGACACGGAATTTGTGTGGACTACCACCACCGTAAAAACAGCCAAGCCGTATCATGCCGGAGCTAACAACAACTATGTTCCAAGACAAACTACGGCTTCCTCGAAAACGTCTGTTAAACGAACCACTACCGCAAGGCGTACCGTTGTTACAGGCAATCAGGGGCAGACTATCACGGGAACGGGATCTGCAATTGCAATAGTGACGACAACCGCTTCAGCCGTCAGGAAAACAACCACATCCACAACCGTTTCAACGACCACAAAACCGCCTCAGCTCGTGATTTCAGAGAATATGACCCTTGAGGAAAAGGTCTGTCAGATGTTCGTTGTATCGCCTGAACAGCTCACGGGCAAAAGCGGATATTCCACCGAAGCAGATAAAGATCTGAAAAACGGTCTTGAAAAATACCACGTGGGAGGAATAATTTTCTCAGAGGAAAATCTTGAATCAAAAAATCAGATAACAGCCATGATACGCAACTTGCAGACAGCGGCAAAAAGCTCTTCCGGTGCCGGAATATTCACCGTAATACAGGAGGAAGGCGGAGACATCGCCCCTGCTGCAAAGAAACTTGGAATTAAAAATCCCGGTTCGCCTGCATCAATCGGCGAAAAGAACAACGAGAAAACCGCATACAATGCCGGAAACGAACTCGGCTCGGAACTGAAAAATCTCGGCTTTAACGTTGATCTTGCACCTGTCGCCGACCTGGGAACAAACAGCAAAAACGGTCTTGGAAACAGAGTGTTCGGCAGCGATGCCGAAAAGGCTGCAAAAATGGTTTCCGAAACAGTCAGGGGATTCTCCGATTCCGGTATTGCCTCTGCCCTCTCTCATTTCCCCGGCGAAGGCGCATATGACGGCAGATCAGCTCTCATAAAACGCAGTCTCAGCCAACTCAGAAAAGAGGAATTCCTGCCGTTCAGCAGTGGTATCAATGCCGGTGCAGACTTTGTTCTGGTAAGTCACCATATTGTTTCAGGTCTCGGAGACAATCTTCCGTGCGATCTTTCATATACCGCCATTACCGGAATTCTCAGAAACGAACTCGGATTTGACGGCATTGTCATAACCGATTCGCACAAAGCTTCTGCCATAACCAAAAAATATTCATCCGGTGAAGCTGCCGTTATGGCTGTAAATGCCGGAGCAGATATTATCCTTCTTCCGGACGATCTGCCGTCGGCGGTAGAAGCCGTGTGTGAAGCAGTGGAAAACGGAGAGATACGTGAATCCAGAATAAACGAAAGCGTTGCAAGAATCCTCAATCTCAAAGCAGAATTGGGACTTATAAAATAAAAAGGGCGGGTACTGTCTGATATCATTAATTTAAG
>UQXS01000076.1 GCA_900545125.1 uncultured Ruminococcus sp. | reverse complement strand
CCCTCCGGCGGAAAGAGCATAGGCGGTAGATCCCGACGGCGTACTGAACAGAACCCCGTCTGCACGGTATCTTCCCACAAGATAGCTGTCGGAGTACACCTCAAAATCGCAGATACGGAAGCTTCCGGAACGTGCGGATACTTCATTCAGCGCCGTATAGACAACATCGCCGTCCTTATGATGAAAAACAACATCAAGGGTCATCCGGTCGGAAATCTCATAGCCGCCCTTTTTCAGCAGACTGAGCTTGTCAAGCTGGTCGGCTTCAAGACCTGCCATAAACCCCAGTGTTCCGGTATTTATTCCCAGCAGTTTCGTATCCGTACCGGTGAGCAGTTTTGCACAGCGCAGAATAGTTCCGTCTCCGCCGATAGCTATAACAAAATCAGCCGTTTTTGCAGACTTTTCAATATCCTCATACATGATGCCCGGCTTGTCGGAAAATTCTTCTCTGAAATCCTCACTGACACAGACCTGAATCCCCTCACAGCGCAGTATATCGCAGACTTCCCTTGCACAGGGAAGTGCGTTTTTTTTCTGAAAATTAGGATATAAAGCTGCTTTCATAGTATACTCCTTAAAGTGTGTTGAATGAATTCTCCGCCAGTTCCCTGAAATCGCAGACAATACGGTTTCCGGAATTTTTTCTTATCTTCATAAGATACTCCACATTGCCGCTGCCGCCTTTTATAGGCGATGCACAGAATCCCTCCGGAACAAATCCAAGACCGACGGCAAACGCCTCTATATCGGCAAGAACTCTTACATGAATTTTTTTGTCCCTGACTATTCCGTGTTTGCCTACATTTCCCTTTCCGGCTTCAAACTGCGGCTTTATCAGAACTGCGGCAATTTCTCCGTCCGCAAGAAGTTCATATATCTTCGGAAGTATCATTTTCAGCGAGATAAACGAAACATCGGCACAGATGAAATCCATATATCCGCCCATATCTTCGGCTGAAACATTTCGTATATCCGTCTTTTCCATGCTTACCACACGCCGGTCGTTTCTGAGG
Organism: uncultured Ruminococcus sp.; assembly: GCA_900545125.1. Lineage (GTDB taxonomy): Bacteria > Bacillota > Clostridia > Oscillospirales > Ruminococcaceae > Ruminococcus. Next base: position 9,417 of record UQXS01000076.1, on the reverse strand, counting down.
ATATCGGCAAGCTGACCGCTGCCGACATCAACGGCGAAAACCTTTTTTGCTCCGTTTTTCAGCATGAAATCGGTAAAACCGCCTGTCGATGCGCCTATATCAAGGCACGTCTTTCCGTCAAAGTCAAGACCGAAAACCTCTGCCGCCTTTTCAAGCTTGAATGCTCCCCTGCCCACATATTTCTGCATGACCGACGATTCTGTCACATCGCTGTCGGATATATCTGCTGACGCCTTTGTCACCGCTTTTCCGTTGACGGTAACAGCTCCGGATTCAATCATTTCCTTTGCTTTTTTCCGGCTTGAAGCTATCCCCTTTGCAACAAGAACGCTGTCAAGTCTTGCCATTCTCATTGCTCCTTTTCGTTATATATTCCGCCATTTTTCCGCTTGTAAGACCAAGCTGTTCAAGGCATTCCGTTACGGATGCCTGCTTGACATAACCTGTTGCGGTCACTCTGGAGTAGTCCCCGGAATAGGAGGATTCGGCAAGTATATCGGCTATCTTTTCGGAAATACTTCCGCTGTCCATGCTTTCCTCAAAGAACACAATGCGGCTGTAATTTTCTATTTCTCCGGCAAGATCTTCCGACAGCGGCCATATCCTTGTAAGTTTCAGGATATCGCACTTTATCCCTTTTAGTGACAGTATGTTCTGTGCTTTCAGAGCCTCGTCAAAAATGCGTCCATAGGTAATTATGAGGATATTGCTCCTGCCGCCGCTGATAAACACATGGTCAGCAGACAGATAACAGCTCTCGAAATCCTCCGGTTCTGTTCCTCTCGGATAGCGTACAGCAGCAATTCCCTTGTCCTCAGAAATCGCCTGTTTCATGCAGAGTGTAAGTTCTTCATAGCAGCTGGGCGAATAGATAGTCGTATTCTTTATAGTCGTCAGCATGGGAACATCAAGAAGCCCCTGATGTGTCTCTCCGTCCTCACCGACAATTCCGGCACGGTCTATACCCAGAACTATATGCAGATTTCCAATGGAAATATCGTGTACAAGCTGATCGTACGCACGCTGGAGAAATGACGAATATACGGCAAAAACGGGAATCATTCCCATTGCGGCAAGACCTCCTGCAAAAGTCACGGCGTGCTGTTCGGCGATACCCACGTCAAAAAAGCGATCGGGAAAACAACTGCAAAAAAACTGTAGTCCCGTACCGTATTTCATGGCAGCCGTTATTGCCGTTATCCTGCTGTCATTGTGTGCCATACGGACAAGTTCCCTGCCGAACACTGTGGAAAAGCATCTGTTCGCAGAGACTTCCGGATTTCCCGTTTCTATATCGAACCGTGATATGCCGTGATATTCACCGGGATTCCTTTCCGCCGGCATATAGCCTTTTCCCTTGACTGTCTTGACATGAATGAATACCGGTTCTTCATAAGTTTTTGCCATTCTCATGACTTCTTCAAGTTCTTCGAGGTCATGTCCGTTAACAGGACCGAGATAGATGAATCCCATATCCTCAAAAAGATTGCTGTCCTCAAAGATACGGTACTTCACGGAATCTTTTACATTTTTTATTCCCCGTGCTACTGATTTTCCCATAATCGGGATTTTTTTAAGTCCACGTTCAACGGCACGCTTTGTCTGGAGATATTCCTCACTGTTGCGCAGAGAAGTAAGATATTTGGCAACAGAACCCACGCTTTTGGAGATAGACATATTGTTGTCGTTGAGGATAACGATGAGATGAGAATTTCTCCTCCTGCCGCCGTTGTTCATAGCTTCATAGAACATTCCGCCCGTCATTGCGCCGTCACCGATAACAGCCACGGCATAGTTGTTTTTTCCCTGAATCCTCATGGCTTCGGCGATGCCGCAGGCGACTGAAACGGATGTACTGCTATGACCGCTTATGAACGTATCATGTACACTCTCCGACGGCTTCGGGAATCCCGATAATCCGTCCTTACGGCGTAGGGTAGAAAATTCTTCAAGTCTGCCCGTCAGTATTTTATGAGTGTACGACTGATGTCCCACATCCCAGATTATTTTATCATCCGGCGAGTTGAAAACACGGTGTATAGCCATTGTGAGTTCCACAGCGCCGAGATTTGAGGCAAGATGTCCTCCGTTTTTTGAAACTGTTGTTATAAGAATATTTCTGATCTCGCTGCACAGAGTGCCGCACTGTCTGACGGAAAGATTTTTCAGATCTTCCGGCAGTTTCAGTTCGGACAAAGAAACTTTTTTCTCCGTGACCGCATTTTTTTCGATATTATTTTTTTCCTTCATTTTCAACAAACCGGAGCGAAAACGGCAAAATGCCAAAGATATATCAGCTCCGCAGCTCCTTTATAACATTAATTCTTCCTGCACAGAAGCATTCCGGTCAATTCCCTGAGAAAGGAATTATCGCTGAATTTCTCAAGCAGCGTCATAGCTTCTCCCGTGACTTCCGAAGCTATCTCCTGTGCCTTTTCAACGCCGTAAAGTGTAGTGAACGTTGTTTTGTTTTCGTCCGAGTCACTGCCCACAGGTTTTCCGAGTTCTTCCGTAGTGCTTGTAACATCAAGAATATCGTCGATTATCTGGAACGCAAGACCAAGACGATATCCGTATTCGGCGGCAGCAGACACAGTACTGCTGTCAGCTCCGGCGCAGATGCATCCCATCATGCACGAGACTGCAATAAGTTCTCCTGTCTTGTGACGGTACATATTGCGCAGATTTTCTTCATCCACATCGCTGCGCTTTTCGTTTTCCATATCAATGACCTGACCGCCTATCATTCCGTCACGTCCCACGGCTTTCGCAAGGCAGGAACATATCTTCACTTTCTGCCCGTCGGACAGAAAAGGATCATCTGAAATGATCTCAAAGGGCAGAACAGAGAGAGCATCTCCTGCAAGAATTGCCGTTGCCTCGTCAAAAGCCTTGTGGCAGGAGGGCTTTCCACGGCGGAAATCATCGTTATCCATTGCCGGCAGGTCGTCGTGAATCAGCGAAAACGTATGTATCATCTCGATACCGCAGGCAGGTGCAGCCGCCTTTCTGTAGTCTCCGCCGCAGGCTTCGCAGAATGCGTACACCAGAACAGGTCTGATACGCTTTCCCCCTGCTTCAAGGGAATAATTCATTGCTTTTATAAGATTTTTCTGAACGCTTTCCGCTCCTCTGCACAAGCTGTATTTTTTTAGTTTTTCTTCGGTAAATCCGATATATTCCGAAAGCTTTTCCTTGAATGTATTCATATTATTTTTCAGTCGGATTATCTCCGTCTGCCTCCGTAACCTTTATTTTTGCCTCGCTGAGCTGTTTTTTGCATACAGCCGAAAGCCTGACACCCTCTCCGTAAAGTTCCACTGCCTTTTCAAGGGGGATATCTCCCTTTTCCAGCTCGGAAACCACCTTGCCGAGCCGTGCCATATTTTCTTCAAAGCTTTGTTTTTCTTCCATTTTATCACCATTTATCCTTTATTTCCGCCGAAACTCCGCCTTTTCCGAGACGTATGCTTACAATATCTCCCGTTTCAAGAGAATCCGAACTGCCGATAAGTTTGCCGCCTTTGTACACAAGGGAATATCCTCTCGAAAGCACTTTCAGGGGACTGAGGTTTTCAAGGCAGGAAATTTTTTCGTTTATCAATGAATCCTGCCTGCCGCAATATGCGGAAAATGCAAGACCGCATCTTTTTTCCAGATTTCCGAAACGTTCTTCCATAAGTCGGAGACGATTTGACGGCGACTGAGCTGTTAATCTGATATTCAGCACGGAGATTTCTTCCCCGTTCCGAGACAATATCCCCAGAACAGCCTTTTCTGCTCTTTTTTTCAGCAGATCTATCGTATCATATATGCCCTCTGTCGATTTTGCAGCCAGTTCAGCCGCTGCCGACGGCGTAGGAGCTCTCATATCCGCAGCAAGATCGGTCAGAGTTATATCCGTCTCGTGACCGACGGCAGATATCACCGGAACTTTACAGTTATAGACGGCATAGACCGTTTTTTCGCTGTTGAATGCGCTGAGATCCTCGGATGATCCTCCGCCCCGTCCCACGATTATAACATCGCAGCCTGCCGCTTCTGCAGAAAGAATCCCCCTGCAAACGGAATCGGGTGCGTCATCGCCCTGCACAAGCGCATTTACGGCATATATCTCACACAAATGCCAGCGTCTTGACAGAACGTTGATAACATCCCTGACGGCAGCTCCGCTGAGAGAAGTCACAACGCCTATTTTCTTCGGATATTCCGGCAGCGGACGTTTATGCGCCGTATCAAAGATACCCTCTTTGGCAAGCCTTTTTCTGAGCTGTTCCAGTGCGGTATTCTCCTTGCCTTTGCCCTCTGGTATGATATCGGTGACATTTATCTGGTAGACTCCGCCACGCTCGTAAATCGTGATATTTCCGACGGCGACCACGGACATTCCGTCCTCCGGAATAAATTTCAGCCGTGATGCCGCCTGTGCAAACATAACTGCCCTTAAAGTACTTTCACTGTCTTTCAGCGTGAAATACATATGACCGCTGGAATACTGATGTTTAAAGTCGGAGATCTCGCCTTTTATCATGATCCCCTGTAGATTTCTGTCACTTCTGACAACAGAACTTAAATATCTGTTTATCTGTGTAACTGTAACAACAGGCATTTTCACTTTACTCCCATACTTTTCAGATAACCGAATATCGCCGTTCCTGCCGCATTATCGCAGGAGAATTCCGGAGCTGCAAAATATGCATTTTTAAATTTTCCGGTAATACGGTCACGGATATACTTGTCCGACATTACTCCGCCGGCGAACACAAGCGGAAGCGGACCGTAAGTCTTTGCCGCTGCTTCTGTCATACCAAGTATCGTCTCCGCAATGAAATCAAGGCAATATCCTGCGATATTTTCCGGTTTTTCCCCGTTATCCGACATAAAACGGCATTTATTCTCCAGTCCCGACAGACAGCAGTCCTTTCCCTTTATGACAGGTTTTGTCTTGAATCTTTTATCTGCTTTGGCTGCCAGAGATTCAAGTTCCCTGCCGCACGGGAAATCAAGACCGAGCATTACGCCCACCCGGTCTATCGCCTGACCTGCTTTAAGATCAAGCGAAGTTCCTATGCCAGAAATATTAATGATATTTTCCCTGTCCGGTTCGCAGAGAAGGCAGTCGGTAGTTCCTCCGCTGACATGAAAGGCTATAAACCGCTGTGAGACCATATCAAGCCTGTCCGCAGAATAAAGAGCCGCCAGTATATGACCGACCTGATGTGAAGTGGCATAGACGGGGATATTTTCTATAGTTCCAAGAGAACGTGCAAAGGATTCACCGCACAGAAAACAGGGCATATACGAGCCTTCTGCATTTCGTGGACGTGCAGAGACCGATACAGTACACGGAATTTTCCGCCGGCCGCTGCCGAATAGCTGTTCCAGCACTTCCGGAAGCTGTCTTGTGTGATGAAATACGGCATCGCTCTGACGCAGTCCCAGTTCACCTTTTCTGACAGGCAGAAGCTTTTTTGCCTGATATATTCTGTTTTCACCGCTGACATACACTGCCGCCGAGGTAGTATAGTTGCTTGTGTCGATTCCAAGGAACTCAGGCATTTTCAGCTGCCTCTTCCTTTTTATGTTCTCTGGAGAACGCTCCGAGAACGCCGTTGATAAACGATGTATCTTCTTTATAGGTATAAGTCATAGACAGATTTATCGCTTCGCTGATAGCTGCATTCACCGGGGTATTTTCATCGTATATTGCCTCATACAGAGCAATTCTCAGAATTGCCAGATTAAGCTTGGAAATACGGGAAATGCTTCTTGAACGGCTGTATCCTGCAATGATTCCGTCTATCTCCTCAGCGTGTGCAATTGTTCCCTCAACGATTTTCTTCACTTCGTCGTTTACGCTTATCTCGTCGATTTCCTCAGCTATATCATAAAGTTCCTGAATATCGTCATCACGCAGAAGCTGTTCAAAAACCAGCTTGAACGCGCTGTCTCTTATCTCACGTCTTGTCATTTAAACTCTCCTTTTCAATTAACCAAAAACGACTCCGCAAACGGAAACGTTCACCCTTGCGGCTGTGATACCCGTCATATTCTGGATATTCTCCTTAACTGCGGACTGTACTTCTTTTGCCACAGTTCCGGCATTTTCGCCGCTTTTAACTTTTACCGCAATATCAATTGCCGCAACGTCGCCGATCATTGAAACTCTGACCGGGCCGTTTTTTCTTATTCTGCTGATTTTGTTTACGTCTCCGCACAGACCTGCAACGCCCCTGACATCAAGGGCGGCAAGTCTTGCAACTGTGATTATTACATCATCTGATATTTTAAGCCGGCTCTTGACCGCTTCTCTGGAAACTTCCATTTTCAGACCTCCGGTTCGATTTATTGAGTATTCGTCGTCTTGAAATTCTTTTAACTAAAGACCTGTGAACACTCCGTCTTTTATATTATATCAGATTTTTTTGGATTTTACAACTACTTTACTTCAAAAATTCTGATATTTTCCGGAGAAACTTCTGTTTCACCCAGAATTATCTCTTTTATTGAAGCTGCCTGCGCTTTATCAAGCCCCTCGGTTTTTACAACGATCTTGGCAGATTCCCCGTCAAGATAGGCAACGCAGTCGTCAAATCCCTGAGCTTTAATAAGAGATTCTATAGTTCCTTCCGATTCAATAAGCCTTGAAACTTCCACGGCATCAAGAGCATTCATTACCATTTCGTCCTCTGTCACATCGCCTCCGCCTATTATCATCTGGAGTGTCTGGACAGCTTCGTCACGATTGTTCATCTTATCAATCCTTGCCTGTGCGAAATAATCTGCCGTTCCGTCTGCCTCTGCGTTTACGAATTCGGTCTCACCGTAGCTTACGGTACTGCCCTTTTCCGGCGAAGCGGATTTCCCCGTTTTTTTGTCCGGACTGATAGGCGCAGTTGCGTAGTTTATGTATACTGCTACTGCCAGCATAAGCGTCAGGCAGGTCATGATGATGTGCTTCTTTCTGATGATTAATGTCGGTTTTTTCATAATTATTCTCCTTTAAGTATATTTGATTTACCCCTCCAGCTTTGTTACAAATATCTTTCCCGAAGGGATACCCAGTGCGGCAGAAACTGCTTTATATATCCTCTCGGTCACAACCGGACTGTCACAGCCTGTACAGGCAATAACTGCTCCGGTTATCTCGGGAACTTCCACAGTTTCGATCAGTGCGCTTTTTCCGTTTCCTCCTCCGATCATCACATATTTCTCTTCCTCCTCCGTTTTATTTTCAGAGCGGCTCGACCTTTCCTCACGTGCATAGACGTACCGCTGATCCGTGCCCACAGTAAGATATACCCTTACATTGCCTGCACCCTCAATGGTTTTCAGGAACTTTTCAAGCTTCTGCTCCGTTTCGTGGCAGTAATCTGCGGAATCAGACAGGTCAGATCTGCTGACGGATTCCTGTACCTTGCCGGACTGCTTTTTTTCCGGCTGAAATGAGGAAAGCATTATCAGAAGAAGTCCGCCCATTCCAAGGATCATTACTGCCGTCACTGTTTTTTTATCCTTTTTAATGATTCCTAACTTTTCAGCTATCTTCATTTACTACCTCCGTTTCGTTTCCGAGACTGCTCCTGACTATCTCCGCCGCCCTTTTAAAATCGTCCGTTTTAAGGGTGACCTTAGTAATAGATATGCTGCCGTCCTCGGGAATATTAACTTCCGTTTCAATTTTTTCACAGCTTATCCCTGCCGCCTGTATCTGCTGAAGAAGCACTGACGAAATATTATACGAAGTCTGACGGCGCAGTTCCTCATTGTAGATATCCTGCGAATCTCCGTAGTCTGCGCTGTCCGAAGAACCATATCCGGACAGATCAATGTGAAATCCTCCCTTGAAAAAAGGTGCGGCGGCGGCGGTAATCAGCACAAGATTAAGGATAAGCTTCATCTGATTTTTCAGGCGTGTTCCGGAAACAAGACTTTCCATTATGCATATCGCCGCAGAAACAGTACATACAGCTATATTACTTGCTTTAATAAGCGGTATTGCCATGAGTGTTATAGGAATATTGTGTGCCAGAGAATCCCTTGTGCTTATTGCAACGCCGGATGATATTATCGGACAGGCAGTATTATATCTCAGGATATATTTTTTGGGAATGCCATTTTTTATGTTATATAACTATGGTGCAGCAATATTAAGGGCGGTTGGTGATACCAAGAGACCTCTTATGTACTTAATAGCTGCAGGTACAGCGAATGCGGTATTAGATCTCGTCCTTGTAATTATATTTAAAATGGGTGTAGCAGGTGTAGCTATAGGCACAATAACATCGCAGTTTATTTCGTGTGTACTCGTTATAAGGTGTTTGTGTAAGACAGATGCCATATATAAGTTATACATATCAAAGCTTAGAATAAAGAAGTATTATCTTATCCAGATACTTAAGGTAGGACTTCCAGCAGGTATCCAGAGTACAGTTATTAACTTTTCAAATGTTTTGTTACAGTCATCTGTTAATTCATTCGGAGAAATAGCTATGGCTGGTTACACGGCAGCCAACAATATACTTGGATTTTTATATGTATCAGTTAATTCAGTTACACAGGCATGTATGAGTTTTACAAGCCAGAATTATGGTGTGCGCAAGTTTAAAAGAATGGATAAGGTGCTTGCCAACTGTGCGATATTGTCAATAATAGTATCTGTAGTTATAGGTGGCGGCTCATATCTTTTAGGACATCAGATACTAGGAATATATACTAAGCAGGAAGAAGTAATACAATGTGGTATGGAGATTCTTTCCATATCAACTATTCCATATTTTCTGTGTGGTCTTATGGATATGATTCCGGGTTCTATGAGAGGAGTTGGATATTCGGCAGTTCCTATGATACTTTCTATAATCGGAACAGTTGGAACAAGGCTTGTGTGGATATATGGAGTATTCCCTGAGCACAGGTCATTGTATGTTTTGTTTATGTCATATCCAGTTTCATGGGGCTTGACCATAGTCATGCAGGCAATATGCCTTGTGTTTGTAAGAAGGAAAATAAGGAAGTAAGGATTGATAAAATATGAACAGCAAAATAGCTAATTATAATAAACAACAGTTAAAAGGTCAGCTTGAGTCTATTGGACTTAAAGGTGATGAAACTATACTTATACACTCATCAATGAAGGCTATAGGAGCGGTTGATGGTGGTGCTGATACTGTGCTTGATGCATGGATGGAATATTTTAAGGATGGACTTTTGCTTCTGCCAACACACACATGGAAGACTGTAAATGCGGACAATCCGGTATATAATCCATATACAACGCCATCCTGTGTAGGACTGCTCACGAACATGTTTATGAAAAGAGACGGGGTTATACGTTCGCTTCATCCTACCCACAGCATGTCTGGTTACGGAAAAAATGCCGCAGAATATCTGGCAGGTGAGGAATATAATAATACACCA
>UQXS01000075.1 GCA_900545125.1 uncultured Ruminococcus sp. | reverse complement strand
GGCGGAATTGACGAAAAAAGCGTACCGAATTTTTTTTGTAAAATCCGATACGCTGAATTTTTATTTTAATATTCCTGAGTCTGACCATGCTCCTGCTTAATTCCGAGAGCCTGATTCTTCTCCTGAATCATCCTCCGCAGCTTGCTGTCGATCATTTTTCTGCCTAATTGAAATTTGTTATGGTAGTCATCTTCGATGCATCTGCTGAGATTTACAAACAAGCTGAATATGGTATTTGCAAGCATTTCATTTTCAAACTTTTCCTGATCATCCAGAATATTCTGAGCATGCTCATTTCCTTGCTCTGCGGATAAATTCAGATAATGCATAGCCTTTTCTTTATCTTTTTCAAGTCCATCAGAACCCAAAAGATAAAGTTTTCCCAACTGATAACTTGCCCACATATTTTTATCTGCGGACTTCTCAAAGTATGAAATAGCTTTTTGGATATCATATTTTTCTTTTTGCATATAAAGTTTTCCGAGTGCATACTGCGTGAACTCGTTATCTTCAGCGGACAACAGATACTTTTCTGCCTTATCCAAATCCTGCATCACAATTTCACCATTGAGATACAGGTTACCCAGTTTGTAACGGGAAAAAGCATCACCGCTGTCTGCACACTCAGTCAACAAGGTAATGCCTTTTTCAATATCCTGTTCAAATTTTTTACCGCCGATATATTCCAACGCCAACAGTCGTTTGGCATACTGATTTCTAAGTTCAGCGGACTTTTCAAGATATTCAACAGCTTTTTGATTATCAATTGAAGTACCAAGCCCCCTGAAGAACATCATACCAATTTGATACTGCAAATACGGTTTCAATTTTTTTGCTGTTGGCTCAATCTGTAGGAATCCCTGCAATGCCTTTTCGTAAAATTCAAATGACTTCTCATCATCTTTTAAACCCGATTTTTCCATAGAATATAGCTTTCCCAAATCATAAAGTGCAAGAACATTATCTGATTCCGAAAGCAATAACTTCTCCGCTTTTTTGTAATCATCTAATGTCAATTCCTTGTTGTAAATTAACTTATGAGCCTCCTTATACGAATCGCTCCACTTGATATACAACTGGTTTTGAGAAGAATTTCCAACATTGTCGTCAACTGCTTCATTTATTACTTCTTCATCAATTTGTATGGGGATGTTCAAATCAGGTTCCGGCATTTCAACTTCTATCTGATGCACTGGAAAATCCATTTGCAGTACAGTCTGAACGATCATATTTTTTACAGACTTAAATTCCTTGTTATCAACTAATTTTGGAAACTGAACTTTTGCAGACGAATAAACGTCATGCTTCTGCTGTTCCATTTCACACCAAAGATCGTACATTTTCTGAATCGATTCGTTATCTGCAAGCCTTGCAAAGAGTTCATCAACTGTTTTCTTAACGTCAGGCTTGAGATATCCATACACTTTTTTACCCTTTGATTCTGCAAGCTGATTATGCAGTTTGGCAACAAGATTTATAAGTTCCGCATCAAAATTCTTACTTTCAGAAATACTTTTTGCAAGCTGTTTAATATGCTGCTCCGATTCTTTTTTCAGCAGATTACGCAAGTCGGTCTGCTGTTCATAAAGATGAAGAAGTTCATCGGAATAGATATCATTTGCAAACCCGCTGCGGATTTTTTCAATGCCGTGATTGGTCAAAAATCCCTCACGCTCGTTCGTTGAGTAAACGATAATGTGAACGTGGGGATTGGTTTTCTTGTCATGAAATGCCGCATACCACCGCAGATTTTTCAGGTCTATCTTTTGATTTTTTGCAATGTTCGGAATCTGCCGAATAACCAGATCACGCCATGCTTTCAGATTATCATATCCCATTTTCTGAGCGTCATCTCTGCGAAGAGAAACAACATGAGTCCACACATTTCCCTTATGTTCCGAAATTTCTTTTGCAACTTTTTCAAGATTTATCGGTTCGTCTTTTTCATTAAAAAGACCATGTGAATTTGGACGGTTAGCAAGGTAACCTACGTAATTTTCACGCTCATTAAAAGTTCTGACAACGCCCTCACGAGTGGCAATGTACTTCACATAATTTTTCAGATTCTTTTTTGAACCCTTTTTCAGATAGCGGCTCGTGACAATAATTTTGGGCAATTAAAATCACTCCCTCTGATACTCCACAGCGTCCTCATAATCAATAATGCCGTTAATTTTTCTGACCTCCGTAACGCACATAGCGTGCAAACTTTTCAGCGTTTCTTCATCAATATCGTTCATTGCCGCAGTCATGTGGGACAGCTTTCCAAGTTCAACTGCGACCTTAAAAATCAACCGTGCAAGCCGCTGTTCTGTACCTTTAATCTGCGCTTTCACCGTTTCAGTAATCATCGGCGAAATGTAATCCACGCTTTTTTCTTCATCAAGATAACCGACATAAAATTTTATTGCTTTCTCAATAAATTCACTTTGCGATTTACAGTTATCACTTTTGTAATGAACCTCCACGTCCTTGAGCGTTTCGGGATACGCCCATAACGGAAATTTCACTTTATTCTGAAAACTCATATTTTCACTTCAACTCCTTAAAAAATGCCCTATCTACGCTATTTTCTGCGGTTACAACTCCTGAATTTCTAAAAGTCCGATTTTGCAACCCCTTTGCGTAAAACTTCATAAATCTCGTAAAATTGCGGTCGGCTTTGCCGTCCGCTGTAAGTGTGTCGGGGTCACAACCCCGCCACTTTAACTTGCAATGAAATAAATTCCCCTCAACCCACCTCTGATTCTCCCGAATCCACCTGATTCCAAACGCCGTCACAAATGCCCTGTATTTGCCCTGACTGCTCTCAGGGTAAACGTACCCTGCCGATTCCTCAACCTCGCCGTACAAGGCAACGTGGAGTGAACGGCGGCGAGTCACTGCTCCGACTGATTTTCAGATTCAGCCGAGGCTTCTTTTTTGGCTTTGCGAAGCGGTTTCTTAGCTGCCGTCAACTCTATAAATTCACGGACGTTGGAGGGCACATATTTCTGATAAAGCTGTTCCGAAAATTTTTCAAGTTCCTCCGGCAGCTTCAGATTTTTCTGTCCAAGATACATTTCCAGAGCCGTTAATTTCTCTGCATCAACACTCACGTTAACCGACTTTTTCATAAGCTGATACCTCCCATTTCCGGTTCAAGATCTTCTTCCATATCTTCTTCAACGTCCTCGTCAAGCTGTTGTTCCGGCTGAACAGTCAGCGCAGAATAAAGCTCCTGACCTCTGCCGGAGAGCGCTCCGTAGGAAGTTATTTCACCATTTTTATGCATCAGAACTTCCTGCCCGAAATCAAATAGATCTGCGTTTTCAAAAATGGCACAATCAAAATCCGCAGGCAGATTTTTCATCAGATACGCCCTGCCAAACTCGCTTTGATCGGGAATATTTCTGTCAAACTGATATTCATCAAGCCTGCCGATGCAGTCGATTACATCAGAAATTTCACAAACATTTTCCGACTCCATAACCGCTTTTAGCTTCACAAAATCGCTGTGGGACAGTTCTGAAAGTTTTTCAGATAATTGATTCAACACACCGATTTCAAATATTTTTTCAAAAGATTTTCTTGTGATTCCGGGCAGTGACGATTGAAACTTAAGGCAAACCATTCCTCGCAGATATGAAACCGTTTTCTCATCACAGGGCAGCATTACCCACTGCGCTTGTTCTTTTTTCTCGAAATCAGGAGCAGTCAGAAGCCTGAAAAAACAGTTTTCAGTTCTGCCGATTTCGATATTAATATCGGGCTGTTCATATCCGGACGTTACACAATAATGCCCGTTAATGAAAACACCGCCCTCACGCTCCTGCATAAGCTGCCCGACTTTTTCACGGTCAAGAAGCTGCAAAATCTCATCGGAACAGCCTTCAATTTCGGGCATCAGATCATTTTCGATGACCGTTTCTCCCAGCTCACGACAGTCCGAACAGGGATAGATCATCACGGAATCAAGCCCATAAGTCATTTTTAAAATATCCTCAAAGCTGCTTTCGGGATTAGTTTTCAGCAGACTTCTGAACGCCGTCATCTCCGAAGAATCAAGCTTTTCCAGACGTTCCGCAAACAAATTCAGCCGATAAATATCCGCTGAGAAATCCCTGAGACATAATTCAAACGGGAAGTCCATATTGTCGTATTCCGAAATTTCAAACTTCACAATTGGCTTATTATCAGGAATTTTCAGTCTGTCAAGCGTGTCCCGGATCTCAAAAACATTCATGGGAAATTTCTTTGTAAATGACGTCGAATCGCCGTTTTTCAAATTTATCTTCATAATAAATCACTCTCCGTTTTCATTTTCTTCTTCTGTATTTTCTTCCGTGGGATTCTGAATTTCATTGATTTTATCAGCAACTTCCTGCGGATAACCAATGCCCTCAAAAGTACACCAGCTTATCCAGTTGCCCTCCGAAACAGGGGATTTTACAATGTTTCCCACATCGTATGATGCAAAAATCGCATCGCCGTTACCAACATAAACTCCAAAATTATTTCCGTCAAAAAGTCCGATTCCTGCAATGTCGGGCATGGTATCAAGTCCGCCAATTTCGTTATAAATTAGCGTATCAACGTCCGTATTAAAGGCTTTTTCGGACGGCACATACCGCAGATATCCCATAATCAAACCAACATTATCGGCGCAGCGATAACGCAGATTTTCGTCAATTTCGCCATAGCTGCCCTCCTGAAATCCCCAGCCTGATGTATAAGCATTTTCCGCCCAAGCCGCAAGATCAGCACAATTTTTAGTTTCTGAATCCGTAAACATATGCGGATCAATCGTCGTGTTCATTACAAAAATATACGTCCGCATAAATTCATCGAAATCAATTTTCAAGCCGTATTCAGCGTTTATTGCCTGTATCAGAGCCGTATCTTCGGGAGTATCTCTGAACAGATTTACATAAGTCTGCACATCAAAATTTGGTACGTTTTCAAAAAATGACAGGTATATGAGCTGCGCTTTTATGGTCTGATCTCCCATATTTGCGCTGATCATAGCATCCTCGATTGCCTGCCCCTGAGCCTGAATATTTTCCAGTTTCTCACGGCTTTCCTCGTCTATATGATTCAAAAAATCCGACTCGTTAAACTCCAATTCAACGGTCGGAGGGTCGATGCCGCCAATACTCGAAAGCACCACAACAGGCGTCATAAGCAGGAAAATTAATCCCACAACTATGCTGCCGATTATCAGCAGCATCTTATTGCGCTTATCCTTGTCCAGCGCAAGATCGACCGCCAATTTTTTCAGCAGAGCCTTTGCTGCGGCGGCTATTGCTTCTGCCATTTTATCACCTTAACCTTTCGTTATCAACAAAAAAGAGCCGCATTTTACTGCGACTCTGATTGTTCAATATTCTGTTTAGGATATTGTCATATCTATATTTTCTTCGGATTCTTCATACTCAATATCAATATCATATGAATCAATTAAATGCATCTGTGTACTATCTGCACCGAAAAAAGAAATAATATTATTTTGCTGTTCCCGATACGAAATTTTCTCGGTTATTTCATCAAATATTTTGTTCAGTTTGACGTAATTACCACTAAAAGCCAACGCACTTGCCTCAATCATATCGTGTTCAGTAACAGATGAAAAATCAATGTTAAAACCATTTATTCCTGCAAGATACTCTACAAACAGCCTTTGCGTTCTTCCATTACCTTCACGAAAAGGATGAATAACATTGATTTCGCCAAGATAATAAGCCAATTTATGCGGAATTTCAGCTCTCTGAAATGTCAGCAGATAATTTTCTTTTTTCAATTGTCTGAAAATATCGTTTGCATAAGATTCAATATACATTGAACGGCAAAACACATTTCCTTTTGAAATGTCCACAGTTCGAAGCTGTCCTGCCCAATCATAAATATCCGAAAAGATAGCAAAATGAATTTTCTGCAAATGCTTGAGATCAAAATTACCTTTTACAATGTTTCTCTTAAGGAACAATATTTTCATCGCTGTTATTTCTCTTTCAGCGTTATTTAGGACACTTGAATCTGAAATATTCAGCCTATTTTTCAGAACATACGAATTCGGATAACAGTATTTTTCGTCCCATTCATAATCATAATAATATTTATCCGACATTTGCACCACTTATTCCATCAGTAAATACTGTATGTTTTCTTATCAGTGACTTCATAATTTCATCAAATTTAGAAGGATTATTCAGATATTCAAGCATTCGTGATTTATCATCTTGAGTAAGCGGCATTCCTTCAATACTCATTGTTCCGTTGACTTCATCTATGAGCTGCTTGTTTGTTTTCATATTGATCGCCTTCTTTCCTTAAGACTATTATATCACATTTCAAACTATAAATCAAGCAAATTCGCAGATTATTAAAAATTATCTTCCCCCCGCCTTTCCGAACAATTTCGCCTTATGATCGGGCGCGTGGACTTGCAGTAAATACCGCTCATTTCCGCATCTGAACATACAAGTTCCGCGCTCGGAATAGCTGATGTGACTGTACTCTGATTCGAGCAATTGAAGGGATTCCATGAAATCGACAGGTGAGATATTTCCGGGGTGGAACAGAAAGCTGTAGGTCGGAATCGAGAACAGCGGTTTTGTGAATTCTTTTATTTCGGGCAGCAAAAAATCGTTGATATTTTGCGATGCAAGAATGAATGATGATTCTTTTTTGCGAACACGCTTCATGCCGTTTCGGATGTACTCAATTGCCGTCATATTGGTCAAAAAGAGGTACAATTCGTCAACTGCGGCAACGGTATTTCCGCGCCCCAAAAGCTGATTTGACATGTACGATAAAATGTTAAACAGCAGCGTATCCTTGAGTCTTTTGTTGGTATCCATAAGGCCTTTCACGCCGAAACAGATGAATTTTCCGTCACGGATATTTGTATGACCGTTAAAATATTTCGATTCCGCGCCCTTGCACATAGAGTGCAGTCCTAAACAGATATTTTGCAGAATTTCCTCGGTATACAGGCATTTTCGGCTGCTGTCAAATGAGTGAAATTCCTTTTCCGTCAGCTCGTATAAGTCCGACATTATGGGATAATCTCCGGATTTTAATTTTTCAAAATCCGTAAGATCATCAATGCCGAAACGTGCATACAGCTTAATCAGCATGATCTCTATGGTGTCAATTTCTGCGTCGGTGAAGTCCTTGTACGCTCTGAAAAAGTCCTTTAAATACGATATATGCTGACTTAATCTCGTCACTTGTCTGAAAGCCTGCGGTTCAGATTCATTTCCGGCGCGGATATTTATTTCTGATTTTTCATTATTTGGGCGCGATCCGGGTCCAGCGTCACGCTGGTCGCCGTCCGACCACGCCTTTGGCTCTAACGGATTTATCATAAATTCTCCCAACATCATGTCGATATATGTGCCGCCGAGATTGTTTGTCAGATCAAAATATTCCGATTCGGGATCTAAAATCAAAATATTTTTTCCCGATTCACGGTGATTACACAGCAGCAGTTTCATGAGGTGCGACTTGCCCTGACCACTGTTGCCAAGTATCAAAATATTGCTGTTTGTCTTGTCCTCGGTGCGCCTGTCAAAGTCAACAAGAACGTTGCTGCCGAACTTGTCACGACCGATATAAAATCCGTTTTCATCGGTCTTTCCGCTGTAATTTAAGGGATACATATTTGCCACAGAACTCGCCGGAAGCACCCTCTCAAACTGGCTTCCGAACGCGTTGTTTCCCGTGGGAAGTACAGACAAAAATCCCTCTTTCTGACGTAAAAGTAACCTGTCAACGCTGATTTTTGAGCGTGTCATCTCCATAGTTATGTCCGCCTGCAATTCTTTCAGCTTATCCACGGAAAACGCCTTTAACTCGATAAAAACAGCCGTGTGCAGAAGCGGTTCTTTGTTGCGGCGCAGTTCCGACAACAGATTCACAATATCACTCATATTGTCCTCGGCTTTTATGCTCTCATTGACGTCATTGGTTGTGGACATCATGTGATTTTTGCGCATGGCTTGTTGTAAAATTGTTTTTTGCTCAACGCTTGTGACGAGCCGATTGTAAATTCTCAGCGTCACTCCGTTCCTGTCCGCAAGGTGCGCAAGCAGCGTCATTTCCTCGGTGGTAGGCGGATATTCCGTGATCGCCCACACAGATTTATAGAAGTTTCCGCAGATGTAATGATCCGTAAAAAAGCGGACTGCTCCGGGAATTATCCTGTCAAAAAAGTCTTTTGTTTCGGTGATTTCAAGCTGTTCCGCAGACATTTTCTTATTCTTTTTCTTAAACATTTTCAGTTACCTCCATATATTCCTCACCCTCAAAATCGGGAATTTCATCGCCGTACATACTCGCACCAAAATACAGCGCAAGCATTCGCTTCAACTCGTTTTTACTCATTCTGCGAGGCATAAATCCGTGATCTGAAATGACTTTGCCGATACGGTTTACAAGTTCAAAAACCTGTTCTTCTTTTTCCCTGCGAAATCTTACGCAGAACATAAACTCCCTTGCTGATGACATCTCGATCTGTATATCATCAAGGAACGCAAGGTCGGCTGTAAGAAGTTTCTGTACGGCGTCGTTTTCCTCAGTTTCAAGCCTTTTTCGGACGTATGACTTGTTGCTGTCAAAACATTCGCAGGAGTCCAGTGCTATTATTTCAAGGTCGGATTCAAGGCTGAGCAGAGCCGTTAAGTGATGTATCTTCGAC
This sequence comes from uncultured Ruminococcus sp., assembly GCA_900545125.1. Lineage (GTDB taxonomy): Bacteria > Bacillota > Clostridia > Oscillospirales > Ruminococcaceae > Ruminococcus. The sequence continues at coordinate 1,983 of UQXS01000075.1, read as the reverse complement.
TCCACAGATTCCGGCGAAAGCACCGATATATTTGTCGGCTCAACGTGAAAGAAAACGAATTCCGATTTGTCCGTTTTTATGCCGTATTTCGTGAAATTCTCAAATCCGATAAGTTTCTGAACGCTGTTTTTCTTTTTTGCCATTAAAATTTCCTCCAAAAATAAATTTGCTGCGAAGTCACAAAAAACTTCACAGCATTTATCATGTAATCCAATATTGCTGTGTCCTCCGCACGGAGCGTGAGGAACGCATAACATGTTGTAATCGCCATTGGTACAGGCGTCCACAACTTCGCAAAAATCATTATCGAAACAATAATTCCTGCGCAGATAATAATAAAATCCCGAACATTCCAAAACCACAATTTAACTGTGGCTCTCAGATTTTCGGGGTAGATATATGTTTTCATTTTTATCACACTCCATTTTAAAAAAACAGCCAAGCACTTGGCTTGACTGTATCTTGATTATTTTAATTGTTGAATATACCCTCTAATTCTTTTTTTATTCTTTCATAATCATTATGGCGAGTGTTATTCGACAGATTATTTAGCCTGTTTTGTGTTAGTAAATCTCCTGCATAGATCTCATTAGCTATCAACACTGAATCTTCCTCTAAAATCAAGTTATATACCTTATCGTCATAACTATTTCTTCTTTCATGTTGACCTCCGCATCACATCTGCTGAATTTCCGCATCGCAGATCTCCTCCGCATCATCGCACTCAAAATTCACATCATTAAGCACAAGAGGAGTATAAAATTCATCGGAATATTTCGATATCTGCTCGTCCGTAAGCGAACAGCTGTCCCATTCGCCGTACCTGTTCTGATAGTTTCCAGTCACGAAACAAGTTCCGTGAACAAGCACACCGCCCACTATACGGTTCGGCTCAGAGCCGTTCAAAAGAAATTCTTCATTGCAGAAGACAAGCGCGTCCCCTTTCGGCTCAAAATATATTGGCTCAATCAGACCTCCCACCACCGACTGCATAGCCTTGTAATCATTGGGGATTTCCTCAACATACGACGTTTTTTCGGGTTCAAGCACGAGAATTTTCATCATTTCTTTCTCTGCCATTCTCTGCATCCTCCTGCCTCATTTCAGACGGAAAAACCGCAATTTCAAACTTGCCCGGAATAACAGTTATTGTGACGTTCAAAATTGAGCCGTCCTCAAAAAATACTCCGGGAATTTCGATGTTTCCGTCATCGTTGACAAATCCTTTTGTGTAAACTGTATTTTTCATGATATTATACCTCCCGTATATTCATCTTCCAGAAACGACAGCTGGTGATGCATATTCTGCCGTTCGTTTGTGTCGTAATTACTGTTAAAAAGTTCATCGTACATAGCTCCGCCCTTATATCTCTGCCTGAGATTATCCACACGGCTCACGCTCTCAATGCAAATTCCGTCACGATTCCAGAGTTCCCGAATTTCAGGGCAATCGTTGTACGAAACAAGAAATTTCCCCTTACATTCAATAAGCGTGTCACGAAGCCGGACGTGGTCTTTCCTGGTGAATCCAACGTCCTTGTAATAGCTTTCTGTCGCATAATACGGCGGATCACAGTAGAAAAAGCTGACCGGACTATCGTAATGCTTTATCAGAACCTCAAAGTCCTGATTCTCAATTATTACTTTCTGTAAACGCCGTGAAGCCATGTCAATCAACGGAAAATCTCCCCATATCGAATGCGGCTGACTTGCAAAACTATCAAGTCCGCTTGCATAGCTGTAACGGATAAGCTGATAAAATTTCGCCGCCCTGTCGTAGTCGTGAAACCTCGGAAACAAACCTCTTTTGTGCAAATACGCTATCCATCTGAAGTCCTCACGGGAGTTCAAAACATACCGCAATTTGTACTTCAGCTTCGCAGGATTATCACGGACGCAGCGGTACAGATTCACAAGATTGCTGTTGAAATCGTTGAACACCTCGATCTCATTTTCGGGCGATTTTCTGAACAGCACCCAGCC
>UQXS01000074.1 GCA_900545125.1 uncultured Ruminococcus sp. | reverse complement strand
CTTTGGCAGGGGTGTGGGGACGGCGTCCCCACTTTAAGTTATTGACAATGCGCAATTTTTTCCAGCCCACAGTCCTGACGACCATGCCCATTGAAGATTATATCCGCCGCAGTCTCCGTCAACGTCGAGTATCTCGCCGCAGAAAAACAGTCCCTTATCACGGACGGATTGAAGCTTTTCATCAACGCAGCTCCCGTGGATTCCTCCGGCTGTGACCTGTGCGGCGTTCCACGAAGAACATCCCGCAACGGCAAATTCAAGATTTTTTATCCTGTATGCAAGATTTACAAGATCTTCTCTGCTCAGCGATGAAATTTTTTCCGAAAGCGGAACTTTCAATGTATTTTTCACCAGATATACAGCCGGATTCTTTGCAAAAAGTCCCGTAAGCAGCTCCTGCACGGGATGCTCCGCTCTCTGGATTTTTACCGTTTCAAGATATCGCAGAAGTTCTGCCTTGTCCATATCGGCAGCCAGATCGAGCCGGAGCGTAAAATTCCCCTCATGCTCCTTAAAAAATCGTGCAAGATTAAACACGCAGATTCCGGAAAGTGAATTTTCGGTAAATTGAATCTCTCCGTATTCCGTTTTCAGGATCTTTCCGCCGGAAACGGCAGATACCGAGCCTTTCATCCTTACGCCTTTAAGACCTCTGAGTTTGTCCGGTTCTGCTCTGAGCGGAGCAACTGCCGGACACAGTTTCGATATTTTGTAACCCATATCCCTGAATATTCTTATAACAGAACCGTCCGTACCGAACTGCGGAGCTGCATATCCCCCGGCAGCCGCAATAATACGCCGGCATTCCACAGTTCTGCCGTCCGCTGCACCAAGAACAAATCTGCCGCCGTTCTTCCGGATTTTTTTCAGTTCAAATCCGCATTCCCCGGATATTCCCAGATCTGACAGTCTGAGCCTGAGTGCATTAAGAACCGAAGCCGCACTTTCACTCCAGGGATACATTCTGCCCTGATTATCACAAATCAGCGGTATTCCCATAGTCTTGAAGAATTCCTCTGCCGAAGAAGAATTTATAATTTCCATTACGTTTCTCACAGAACCGTGATAATGCTCCGGAGACAAATTCCTGCTGCTAAGATTGCATCTGCCGTTTCCGGTGGCAAGCAGTTTTTTTCCTACCCTGTCAAGCTTTTCAAGAACCGTTACAGAAAGCTCCGGATTTTCCGATTTTGCTCCCACAGCGGCTGAAAGACCGGATGCTCCTCCGCCGATAACGGCAATATCAGTATACATATATAATCTCCTCACTCCGGAACAACGTCGATAACAGCTATTTCCGGTCTGTTATTAAATCTTATGGGCGCAGGAGAAACTCCTATCCCAGAAGTTATGAACATATTTCCGCCTGCATACGGAAACATTCCTTTATCGTATATTTCCTCGTCAAGGGTCAGCTGGGGGAAAAGGCATCCGTAAGATGACGAATAAACCGGACCAAGATCAAAAGGCAGCTGAACCATTTCGCCGTGAGTATCGGCGCAGAGCGTCAGATCCGCTCTGAAAGACGAAAATTTCTCATAGTTCGGAATATGAGCCAGAAGAATACTGAAACAATCCTCACGGAGTGTAAATTCACTGGTCAGATCAAATGTATCGGAATAAAAGACATTATCAATGCCCATGATCTGCAGTTTATTGCCGTTCAATTCGATTAGTTCCTCCTTGTAATTCATGACATGAGCGCCGGCATCCCCAACGGCTTTGATGTAGTCATGATCAAGATCGTGTTCACCGGTCACAAGATACACCGGATAGCCTTTATCCGAAATATTTCTTATAAGATCAACAGCTGTCTCCACTTTGTCCAATGAACTTCCGGTGGTGTACATATCGCCGAGAACCATTACAATATCGGGATTTTCCCGGCGTATCCTCCTGACTATCCGCTTGCTGCTTATGCCCACGGAAGAAACATGAAGATCGCTTATCACGGCTATCCTGACGGGAGAATCAATCTTATCCGATTTTACTTCCGCTTTAGTGACTTTCAGAGTAAAATTATTGAACCACCAGATCAGCAGAACGATAATGAGGAAAAGACAAAGCCTTCTGAATCGGTATTTACCTTTTGACGGTTTCCGGCATGATTTTTCCTCTTCGTTCATGAGACCACATCCTTAATATGTACATCCACCTGTTTATATGGAATCTCAATACCGTTAGCGTCAAACTTTTCCTTGACCGCTTCAAGAAGATAATATCTCATTGATTCGTAATCCTCGTTTCGCACATGAACTTTCACATCAATGGAAACGGCACTTTCACCATGTGAAGTCATGCGTACTATCGGTTCGGGATCGGAAAGAAATTTCTTGTTTCCGCCTATAACTTCCAGAATCAGTGTTCTTGCCTTCCGGTAATCGTCGCCGTATCCTATATCAAAACACAGGTCAATACGTCTGTCAGGACTTGCAGTATAGTTGACTATCTTGGCATCGGCGACCTTGCCGTTTGGAATAGAGACTGCTTTTCCGTCAAAAGTCCGGATCTTGGTATAAAGAATGCTGATTTCATCTACAGTTCCCACTGAACCGTCAATTTCTATTATATCCCCTGCGATAAAGGGTTTTGAAAACAAAATAATAAAACCTCCGCACAGATTTGAAAGACAGTTCTGGAGAGCAAGACTGACTGCAAGTCCGGCAGCTCCGAATATGGTTATCACTGACGACATGGGAACATTTATCACCGACAGAGCCATTATAATAACGACCATATAGAGCATTATCCGCACCAATGAAACAAGAAAGCTTCTTGCCGCACCGTCAATATTGGAACGCTTCATGGTACGCTTTACAAGACCGGCAATCAGCCGTGATATTATGATTCCGACTATCAGCACCAGCAGAGCCATTATCAATGAGGGAACAGCGCTTTTAAAATGTTCCAGGGCACGTTCAAGAATGGAAGCAGTCCGTGTGACCTGTTCCTGAATAGATACCTTTGTTGTTTCCGTCATTTCTGCGGAAGAAGTCTCTGCGATAGTTGTCACAGCAGCAGTTGTCTCGTTCATTTTATCATCCCCGTCAGTCGTAGAGTTTAATTATTACATCGGAAAATTTTTCCATGATATCAAGCACGGCTTTAAGACCATAGCTGCAATATTTGAAATATGTATAGTATCCTCCGTATATCATATATGACATTTTCATGCGGTTTTCCAGCGTAGGACTATAGTCCGGATGAACATTATGAATCACATCCATAAGTTCCTCTTCAAAAAGATCTGTAAATCTTCCGCTCCGGCTGCCCTCAAAAAGAATTTTTATAAGCTGTTCATTTGCAGCGAACGAGTCACCGAGTTCCTTCATAAAGCGTCTGTTATTGCGGAAGAGTTCCTCGGGGTGCTGAATTCCTTCCAGAGTGGACTTCACCGCTTCACGTTCAAGAGTTTCGGAAAGGTCATAAATATCGTGATAGTGAAGATAAAAAGTAGCTTTATTTATCTCCGCTCTGGCGGAAAGTTCCTTTACGGTAATTTTTTCCAGAGCTTTCTGCGACCGCAGCTCCAGGAACGAATTTATAATACTTCTTTTAGTTTTTTCCACTCTGAGATCCATTAAAGTTCCTCCGATTTCCGACATTTTCAGACGGCAGTCAAATAATAGACATTAGTTTAAAAATGCATATTGAAATAATGCTTTTTTTATCATATAATATTATACAGAAAAATCGGTTGATTGTCAACCGGAAACCAAGGTGAAAAAATTATGGATATATACGGCTTTTACAAAGGAAATGAATTTAATGCATACGAATATATGGGCGCACACACCTCGAAAAACGGAACTCTTTTCCGCACTTATGCGCCGAACGCTTCAAAAGTATCGGTTATAGGCGATTTCAGCAGTTGGGATGATATTCCCATGAAACCGGCTGCCGACGGAAATTTCTATGAACTGACCGTTGACGAGGCTCTTGAGGGAATGCGCTATAAATACCGCATCTACGACAAAAACGGCAATTTCATCGACCACTGTGATCCCTACGGTTACAGCATGGAACTAAGACCGGGAACCTGTTCGGTTATCCGCAGTCTGAAGAATTACCGCTTCGGCGACAGCAAATGGATGAACCGCCGGACAGACTGCAAAGACAAACCCATGAACATCTACGAAGTTCATCTCGGCTCATGGAGAAAAGAAACGGACGATCCGGGGAAATGGTATAATTACGCTGAAATAGCTGATCCGCTTATTTCTTACGTCAGGGAATACGGCTATAACTTTATCGAGATAATGCCGCTGAACGAACATCCCTGCGATGAATCATGGGGATATCAGAGCACAGGATTCTTCGCCCCTACCTCACGTTACGGCACTCCTGCCCAGCTTATGGAATTTGTGGACAAGTGTCACCGCAGCAATATCGGCGTAATAGTTGACTTCATCCCCGTCCATTTCGCCGTGGATCACTACGGTCTCACCGAATACGACGGCACACATCTCTACGAATATCCCAGCGACGACATCGGCTACAACGAATGGGGCAGCCGGAACTTTATGCACTCCAAAGGCGAAGTGAGGTCGTTTATTCAGTCCGCAGCCAATTACTGGCTTACCGTCTACCACTTTGACGGTCTGAGAATGGACGCCGTCCGCAATATGATCTACTGGAACGGTGACGAAAATCGTGGGGAAAACAAATGCGCTATAGAATTCCTGAGATCAATGAATACCGGTCTGAAAGCAAGGCATCCCTCTGCGATAATTTCAGCCGAGGATTCTTCCGCATACCCCAAAGTAACCGCTCCGGTATCGGAGGGAGGTCTTGGCTTCGACTACAAATGGGATATGGGCTGGATGCACGATACTCTTGATTTCTTCCGAAGCTCCCCTATTTTCCGCAGCGGACTGTACAACAAACTGACTTTTTCCATGCTCTATTTCTACAATGAACGATTTATCATGCCTTTGTCTCACGATGAAGTCGTTCACGGCAAAGCGTCTGTTGCTCAGAAAATGCACGGAGATTACGAGGATAAATTCCCGCAGGCAAGGGTACTATATATGTATATGACAGCTCACCCCGGCAAAAAGCTCAACTTTATGGGCAATGAATTTGCACAGCTCCGGGAATGGGACGAAAAACGTCAGCAGGACTGGGATATGCTCAGATATCCTGTTCACGATTCCTTCCGCCGCTATATACGTGAACTCAATATGATCTATCTTAAATACAATGCGCTTCATTACGACTACGATCCGACAAACTTCATGTGGGATGACTGCAATTCCTCCGAACGCTGTGTATATGCTCTCAGAAGAAAAAGCAGGGACGGCGATATTCTTACCGTGCTTAATCTTTCCGACTGGTATCAGCCTGACTATACCGTTAAGATCGGCAGTAATTTCAGGGTCAGGCTTCTGCTTGATTCCGACTGTCAGCTATACAGCGGAAGAACTCCGGAGGGCAAAACATCTTTCCGGCCCCATGACGATATGATAACAATGGATATTCCGCCTTATTCCGGATTCATGTTTCTTCTTGCGCAGGATAAGCAAAAAATGTAAGAAAACACCGTGCAAAGATGTTATACTCACCTCTGTTGTAACACGCAATAGAGATGAGTATATACTCGCTATGCACGGTGCTGCTTTGTATTGGTCATCCCTCTACATCTTGAATATAGGTTTCCAGTTCCTCCACGTCATAGAACTCAATGCCTTCACGGAGCTGTTCACGGTCAAAATCGGGCAGAAGCGAAATGTTGAATTCAAGATAGCGGAACGGCCGTGAGCTTCCCCGGCAGAATACGGCTATCTTTCCGTTGTGCTCCCTGACGACGTACAACGGGTCGGGGTCGTCCTGAGCGGCAACTTCAAGCTTCGACTCTATCCGTTCCTGACGAACAGTCTGACTGAGAGTGCAGATAATCAAAAAACCTGATACTGTCAGCGCAGTCAGAATAATAAAATAGATACGTTTGTCAAAAATTTTATTCATAGAACCACTCCTTTGCATCACAAAACATCAATGAATAATTTTCACGCATACATAATTCATGTCAACGGCATTGTGCGGTGTTGACATAAATATTATCGGATGAATTTTCTATAATTATACAAAATGACGTTTTTTTAAAAAAGTCCTTAACAAAAACAAATAAATGTGCTATAATTTATGATGTATATTTATATGTATTTTTATGAAAGGAGCGTCACTGCATTTTTTGGAAAATGCAGCGGCAAATTTCAGAATGGACGATAATAATTTCAACACGGAGTTTCCGCAGACAGACGGCGCTGAGGAAATGAAACGACCGGAAGATCCGCCGCCGAAAAAAGGGAAAAAGAAGAAAAAAAAGCACAGCCTCCCTTTCCGTATCTTCAAAAAGCTTATAGCCGTTATCGCAACAACTCTGCTCTCCCTGTTCCTCGTAATGATAATCACGGGAACTATAGTTGCAACGGCGCTGACGGTCTATGTCCTTGACTTCATGGACGACAGCAGCAGCATCACATTTCAGACGCTTGAATCCGGAAGCGATACTTTCTTCTACGGTACTGAAATCGACGAAAACGGCAAGGAAAAAATTGTACAGCTGCACAGGGTAAAGTCCACCGTTCAGCGTATCCCTGTCTCTATCGACAAGATACCGCAGCACGTCAGGGATGCCTTTGTTTACACCGAGGATGAACGTTTTTACGTTCACGACGGAGTTGACTATAAGCGAACTTTCTCGGCATTCCTGAATATGTTCCTGCACTTCTACGACACAAATCAGGGCGGATCTACCATTACCCAGCAGCTTATCAAAAATCTTACCGGCGACGACGAACAATCGCCGCAGCGAAAAATACGTGAGATCTTTGCAGCTATGCAGCTGGAAAAAACCTACTCCAAAGACCAGATATTAGAGGAATATCTTAACTACATCAGCTTCGGCGGAGCAGTCAACGGCATCGAACTTGCCTGCATCAACTACTTCGGAAAAACTGTGGATCAGATAAGCATTCCGGAAGCGGCAGTGCTCGCTTCAATACCTAAAGATCCGGAAAAATACGGCCCCATGCAGTATTATCACGAGGACGAACTTAATCTGAAAAGTCCTCTGACAAGCGACGGACGTGCCAACAATACTGTCCGTCAGAAATATGTTCTGTACAAGCTCTACGAAAACGGAGCTATCACTTACGACGAGTATCAGGAATATCTCAATACGCCTATAATCTATACTGACTCGGAAGAATATCTGAAAGCTCATCCCGAAGATGCCGTCGAACAGCTTAAAGAAGAACAGGAAGCCTACTCATGGGCTCTCGATGCGATATATTTCGAGGCTATCGACTTCTTCATGAAAGAAATGAACATTGACTTTGATACTGCTCTCAAACGCATCAATACGGGAGGATACAAGATCTACTCATATATCGACAACGATATGCAGAATTACGTTGAAGAAAAGTTCCTCAATCTTGACAACTTCCTTTCGTCCGAAAGCGTAAGACAATGGGTGGATATAAACGGCGACGGCGAAATAACCGATGACGAATCGCTCCCCCACGTTGCTTTCGTTGCCTTGAATTATGACGGTTCAATCAAGGCTACAGTGGGCAACTGGGGCGAAAAGACGCACTCTCTCGTAACCAACTACGCCGTAAGAGACAAGCGTTCTATCGGTTCGACTATCAAGCCTATCTCTACCTATGGTCTGGCTCTCGAAACAGACCACATCCACTGGGGCTCGGTTTATACCGACAAAAAGGTAATGGATGTAAACGGCAAGCCCTGGCCTACAAACTACTCTACAGGCGGCGATATCAGCATTTCGGGTCAGACGAACTTCATCTACTACTTCCTGCAGAAATCATACAACACCGTTCCGGCACAACTTTGTCAGGAACTCACACCCCAGGCTGTCTATAAATTCTGCACCGAGCAGCTTGGTCTTGACCTTGACCCCATGGACGGTGAGGTTCTTCCTCCGCTGTCGGTGGGATCCCTGACATACGGCATTACCTTGCAGGACATGGTAAACGCTTATCTGCCGTACGGAAACGAGGGCAATTTCTGCGAGGCACACATTATCACAAAAATTGAGAACAGCAACGGCGATGTAATATATCAGAACGACGGAAATAAGCGTCAGGCAGTAAGCGATCAGACCGCATGGGTCATGAACCGTCTCCTGAAGAACGTTGTTGACAACGGTACAGGTACGGGTGCAAAGCTGAACAATAAAGTCGTATGCGGAAAAACCGGTACAAACGAAAACTGGTGGGATCTTACTTTCGTAGGTCTTACAAGAGACTTTGTAAGCGGAGTTACTATCGGCTACAAGGAATACAGAGACGATATGCAGCTTCCGAACTACATCCATTCTGCCGATGTATGGAAGAATATTATCGGTGAATACGCCGATACGCATTTTACAAATACTCCGGCAGACTTCGATCCTGTACGAGGCGTAATTGAATCTCCATGGTGTACCGCTACCGGAAAAATTGCAGGACAGGGATGTCCGAGAAGTTCCCAGATGGGATACTGGAAGGAATCGAACGCTCCTTACTGCGACGGCGGTCATTATGTAGCTCCGCAGGAACCCGTGTATACAAATCCCGATAACGGCGGTCAGACCGGGGGCGGAGATGTCGGTGGAAACACAGGCGGCGACGTTGGCGGCGGTGATACCGGCGGCGGAAATACAGGCGGCGACACTGGCGGCGGCGATATCGGCGGCGGAAATACAGGCGGTGACACTGGCGGCGGTGATACCGGTGGCGGAGACTACGGCGGAAACACAGGCGGCGGCGACTACGGCGGCGGTGATGCCGACGGCGATCAGACTTGGTAAGGTGATATTTTGAGTAAAATTAGACTATGCTGTCCATGCCATTTTGGTCTGGAAAGCGTACTGAAATATGAAATACAGAAAATAGGCGGCACAGATCTGCGTGTAAGCGACGGAAAAATCAGCTTCAGCGGGGATGAAAACATCCTCGCAAGGGCTAATATCTGCCTTTCAACGGCAGAAAGAGTGTTCATTGAACTGACAGAATTCCGTGCGTCCACCTTTGAAGATCTCTTTCAGGGCGTAAGAGCCGCAGAACTTGAACGATATATCGGCGAAAAAGATGCATTTCCCGTAAAGGGATATTCCCTCAATTCCACGCTGCACAGCGTTCCGGACTGCCAGTCCATAGTCAAGAAAGCGGCAGCCGAACGTCTTAAATCAAAGTACGGCATAAGCTGGTTTGAAGAAACCGGAGCAACGGTGCAGATAAAATTCAGCATCCTGAAAGATGTCGTATCAATTTACCTCGATACAAGCGGCGTTGGACTGCACAAAAGAGGATACAGAAAAAATTCAAATGCTGCTCCTATCAAGGAGACACTTGCGGCAGGCATCGTTGATCTTGCAAGGGTTCGCCCTGATACGATAGTGTGCGACCCGTTCTGCGGCAGCGGAACGATCCTTATTGAAGCTGCATTCAAGGCGCTGAAAATCGCTCCCGGAATCAACAGAAGATTTGCAGCTGAAAAATGGGACTGCATAGATCAGAAAATATGGCGTGAGGAACGAAGCCGTGCCATCGACAGTGTTGACCGTTCGGCAGAATTTCAGGGATTCGGCGCAGATATAGACGATTCAGCCGTCGCTCTTACCCTTGACAACGCTCACAAAGCCGGAATAAAATCACGTCTGAAAATTGAACAGGCGGATATTACAAGTTTCCGTCAGCCGGAAAATTCCGTGGTGATCTGCAATCCGCCCTACGGCGAAAGACTGCTTGAACTCCGTGAAGCTGAAGATATCTACCGCAAAATGGGACGTGTTCTCGGCAAAGGCGGAGACAGACAAAGCTACATTATCTCTCCGCACGAGCAGTTTGAAAAATTCTTCGGTACAGATGCATCAAAAAGACGCAAACTCTACAACGGCATGATTAAATGTCAGCTGTATATGTACTTTTAGGAGGAACAAATGGATATTGCATTACTGATAACAGGAATTATCCTGATCCTCCTTATGCTGCTCATTCTCGCAGAGCTCAGAAAATCGGGGGAAAAAGATATCAGACTTCAGCTTGAAGCACTGAAAAAAGATACGGAAACATCCGGCAGGCAGCTGCGTGAGGAAGTTTCCGTAAGCATTAACAACAGTGTTAAAGCAATGGGAGATATGCTTGTCTCGGCGCAGAAAAATTCCGGAGATGCCGTGGAAAAGCAGCTTGGCATCCTTGAAAACAGGTTCCGTACACTTGAATCAAACAACGAAATAAAGCTTGAAGCCATACGTTCTTCCATGACAAAGCATCTCACCGGAATTCAGGAAGAAAACAGCAAAAAACTGGAAGCTATCCAGACAACTGTCAACGAAAAGCTTGAAAATAAGATGAACGAATCTTTCCGGCTTGTCAGCGAACGTCTGGAACAGGTATACAAGGGACTTGGCGAAATGCAGACTATAGCTTCCGGCGTGGGTGATCTGAAAAAGGTTCTCTCCAATGTAAAAAACCGTGGAATTCTCGGTGAAATACAGCTTGGAGCAATTCTCGGTGAAATACTTTCCCCCGAACAGTACGACCGTGATACAGCTACGATCCCCGGAAGCAGCAACCGTGTTGAATTTGCAGTAAAGCTGCCCGGAAACGGTGACGGCTGTGTCTATCTTCCGATAGATTCAAAATTTCCGGGCGATACCTTTGAAGCACTCCAGAACGCATATGAATCCGGCAGCATGGAAGCCATTGCCG
>UQXS01000073.1 GCA_900545125.1 uncultured Ruminococcus sp. | reverse complement strand
TCTTTTCCGAAACCGATTATTACCATGGCAAGCACGATAGATACGGCAAAAATAAACGTAGTGAGAATGAGAACACCCGGCAGACGATTACGTTTTTTCTTTTTCTTCTTCTTTTTCTTTTTGTGAGGATTTCTCTGCGGAGGATATTCTTCTGCCGCCGGATAGCCGTAATTACCCTGATAATCTCCGTTATCCGGATATGCGCCGTTTTCCGGATAAGTTTCTTCTGCCGTTTCTGGAGCAGCCGGAGATTCCTGATCGTAATTCCGGTAATCTCCGGGGGAAGCATCCTCGCCGGCAGATGTATTTATTTCTTCCGGAATTATTTCCTGTTCCGGTTCGGTTTCCGGAGCAGCAGTTTCTTCTTCCTGCGGGGCAGATATTTCCGTTGGCTGTACGTTTTTTTGTCCGTCGAGTTCGCTTAAAATATCGTTTATGAGGTCGTCGTTATTCTGCATTGCAGAGCACCGTCCTTTCTTCTGTTACAATTAAATCTGTTCTTATGTCGTGGGGCATAAGCGGGAGTTCTGCCGCAATCTGACTTTCATATGAAAGTGCGATACTGCACGAAACCTTGTGAGCCGCTAAAAAACGGTCATAATATCCGCCACCGTATCCAAGACGTCCTCCTTTTTCCGTGAAAGCAAGTCCGGGAACGATGCAGATTGATTTTTCTGTGAGGGAGGGGGAGGGCAGGGAAACATCCGGTTCACATATGCCGTATTTTCCGGCGGAGAGCTGCTTTACGGATGAAACGACATGGAACGTCATTTCAGAGTTATCGCCGCAAATGGGATATGCCAGTGTTATATTCCGTTTCAGAAGCTGTTCTGCCAGTTTCCATGTATCCGCCTCGCTGCCGAATGAAGCGTACATCAGAATAATATCCGCATTTTTTACTGCATTTTCCGAGAGAAATCTTTCGGCTATCCGCCTGTCTTTTTCTTTGTTTTTAGCGGATTTTCTGATTCCGGCAAAATAACGGCGGAGCTGTTTTTTATCCGTAAGATCAGTCATAGAGGACAGCGGCTCTCTGTCTTTTGCTTTCGGCTTCGGAAACGGCTTTTTCAACGAGTTTCAGACCGAAGTCAATAGCTGCTCCTGCGCCCCTTGCGGTGATGAAGATACCGTCCTCGGCAACGGGAGTATTACATATTTCAGCACCGCCGAGCTGATCTTCAAATCCCTGATAGCAGACTGCTTTTCTGCCGGCGAGAAGTCCCTTGTGTCCGAGTATGGACGGAGCGGCGCAGATAGCTCCTATATAAATATTATGTGAAACGCAGAAGTCAATCGCTGCCTGAACATAGGGAGAAGCCTCCAGATTGAGAGTTCCGGGCATACCGCCGGGGAGAACTATCATTTCCAGTTCTTCGTTCAGCGGAGCTTCCTGGGCTGCTGTGTCGGCAACAACGGTAACTCCGTGGGAGCTTGTTATAATGTTGTCGCCGATGCCTACCGTGATAACTTTTTTTCCGCTTCTTCTGAGCAGATCAATAGGAGCTATCGCTTCTGTTTCTTCAAATCCGTTTGCAAGAAAGACGTAAATCATATGTAAGATCCTTTCATTTAAAAGTAACAGTATATTTATTAAGAAGAAAAGCAGGGTGATATGACAGTTTTGCTTTTCTGAGACCGTCTATTCCCATATCTTCTTCACGGTTGATATATTTCAGATCCTTTGCGGCGTCTGCGGCAAATAGCTTGTTGATACCTGCGTAAATTCCCGGAAAGGATGTATCTGCTTTTTCGATATGAACGCAAAATGTTTCGGAATTAAGCTGTTCGCCCAGAGTTACGGCAGCAGTTTGTCCGTTAATGCGGATGATTCCGCCGCAGAGTCCGAGTTCGCCGAAATAATTAAAATATGTATTTATTGCATACTGTTCGGCAACGGAAGAATGATCATGGATGCCGGAACATTCGTTGTATGACTGTGTGCAGAAACAGATGCAGTCGTCAAAATCATTTTCCTTTATCGGAGAGTAGACATAATCTTTCAGTTTTGAAAAATGATTGCGTTTTCCGTGATATTTTCTTCCTTTCAGCGATGCAAGGTCGTCGGAAAGATAAATATAGTCTGAACTGTCACGGTCGTATTCTGCCGTAAACTGTCCGGAAAAAAGTTCGTTTAGTATACCGAGTGTTTTATCCGTAACTCCTGAAATAATGAGAGGATTGCCCGTTGATTCCGAAAATCCTTTCATTTCGCCGATTACAAGGCGATAGTCTCCGCTTCCGGCAGGGAAAATAAAATGCGGAGCGCCGTCATTTGTTTCAAAGGCGCAGCATATGTAGAAATCCTTGAAGAAAGATATTTTTGAACCGGCAAGACGTTTCCAAGCCATGTTATTGGCAAAACTGTATTCGCATCCCATAAAATCAGATGATCTCAGGGCAGCTGTGATTCTTTCCTTGTCTTTCAGTTCAATATCTTTGAATTCAAGCATATATATCCACCCTGAAAAATCATTTTTTGTATTGCTTCTGTACTTCGGCAATTTTACCGCAGCTCATTTTCCCCTCGGGACATTTTCCTGTAACCACACAGGAAGGACCGGCATGAGCAAAAATATGCGGAGCAGCCTCACGGCAGAGACGCAGCATTTCATTTGCAACAGCCCTTATTTCCCATTGGGCACGGTTGCAGCAGCGGTGACGGAAGAAATTGAACAGCGATCTTACGTTCATGGTCACAACGATTTTGGTCTCGCAGGCGTTTGGAAGAATAAATCTGGCATCCTCATTGGCAAGTTTTTTTGCTTTTGAGAGAGCGGTTTTCTCGTCCATACCCTGAGAGGTCAGTTCGCCAAGATGCATTTCCGTAAGTGCTGCGGCGATATTATCATAGCTTGTCTTGATTGAATCTATTGCTTTCCGGAATTCTTCGTTTGCACGTGAGCAGGCTTCGACAGCCGGAGGAGTTATGAATTCAAAGCCGTTTTCGCTGACGTAACGCTGACTTTTCTGGGAATAAGAGGCTATCCTGTGGCGCACAAGCTGATGTGAACAGGCACGGGAGATCCCCTCTATCCCAAAAGTGAAGCTTACGTGTTCCATAACGCTTTCGTGACCGATCGAAACGAGCATATCAATGAAATCACTGATCTTGTCCTCTGTAAGACCGTCCCGCAGAGAGCCGATATCGCTGCTGGAATAGCAAAGCTTTGCCGCAGTAGCGGCTAATTTTTCAGGGTCAGGGGTATGTTCAAGCAGAATAACATTCATATGGAAACCTCCTCATACAATAATACATACATTTATATTTTATCATTATTCGGTGATTAAGTCAAGACAATACAGGATAAATTTTAAAGAATTAATCGTATGTAAAGTATTGGTTGGATAATATGCACAAAAAACATAAAAAATCTTCTTCATATTATATCTTGATTTGTGCATTTGGTGATAAATTAAAGAAAATTTAAATTTGCTATGGACAAATCCTGAATAATATAGTATAATAATACAGTATATGGAATACATTCACTTAATCGGAGGAATTTAAATGAAAAATACTAACAAGTTTGCAGCTGCCGCACTTTCATTTGCACTGGCTGCCGTTTCTGCCGGATGTTCAGCCCCCGGTGCTGTGACTATCGGCAACAATACAAAGACAGCGGTCACTATCGACGGATATGAGATCCCTGCCGGCGTTTTTATCGCTTATGAGCTGACTGCCTATGACAGCGCCGCTACTCAGTATTATTACAGCAACAATGTCGAGCCCAAGCCGGACGATGTAAAGAAATTTCACATTGACGGCACCGATTCGGAAACATGGATCCAGGATCAGGCTACGGAACAGTGCTGTCAGTTCGTGGCAATTGAAAAGGAATTTGATAAGATAAACGGCTCTCTTACGGATGAAGAACAGGATCAGATAGACGAGTACATTAAATCTCTGTCGGATGAAACACGTGATTTCTATGAAGAAAACGGAATAGGCGAGGAATCACTTAAAAAAGTTGCGGCTGTTTCATTCAAGCGTGACTATCTTTTCGATCATTATTACGGCATCGATGGTCCGAACGGCTGCTCAGAGGAAGAACTCAGGGATTATTATATCGAAAATAATGCAAGAGTTAAATATATCGAAATCAAGACAGCCGACGGCGAGGGAAATGCATACGATCAGGATACTGTCCACAAACTTGACCAGATGGCTGATGATTTTGTAAAACAGATCAATGACGAAAAAGAAAATGAGGAAAAGCTTGCTAAGATCGATGAACTTAAAGAAGAATATGATGAGTATGCAGCCACGCTGACTACAACTGTTTCAGGTCAGACTGCAACAACTACTACGACAACCACGACAACAACTGCTGCAAGCGGCGTCACTACAACTACGACTACCACAGATCCCCATGCCAATGAACAGATTGTGGCTAAGCTGACGACTACAACGGCTGATCCGGATGCTGCTGCAGCTACAACTACCGCAGCCGCCGAAAAAACAGATGCTCAGAAAGCCTCAGAGGCTCTGGACGAAAAACTCTTCAACAGCGATATGCCCCTTTATACCGCAGAAAAGTATCAGTACGACGATAATACCATATACGTTATTATCAAGGCAGATATTGAAGAACGTCTGAACGATGAGGATATGTGGACGGAAGATATGAAAGATCAGCTTATTTCACAGAGGTATTTCAATAATTTTGCCGATTGGATAAAGGAACTGGCTGACGGATATTCTGTTGATAAGAATAAATCTTCATATAAGAAATATGCACCATTCAAGCTTGACCTTGAAAATGAATAATAAAAAATCTGTTGAATGAAATGAACTCCTTTTGTCAGACAATGTGGTATAATATAAATATACCGAAAGAAGTCTGACAAAAGGAGTATTTTTATGCCTGAAGGATATCCGGATATTATGTGCAGTTATTGACATAAAGATATTAATAGTGTATAATAAAATTGGCAAAAAAATCAGGAGGAATTCAGATGAGCATTGAAGCAGGAAACGGAATGTATATAATTGATAAAGGGTTCAGGCTTCTTTATTTCAATAAAGCAGTACGTGCGGTTTATCCCGGCGTTGAAAAAGGAGATTTATGCTATAAATTTATGGGCGGCGGCAATGATATATGCGCTCATTGTCCGCTGCTGAGCAATACTAAGCAGAGAATATTTTCCCTTGGCGATAAGAATATCTTTATCCAGTCGTCGGAAGCAGATCTTCCCGAGACCGGTGAGGGCTATGCTATAACATTTACCGATGCTCCCGATGTAAGCAGAACTGCTGAGAGTTCGGCTTCAAAACGTACAAAGGAATCTGCTGACAGCCAGTTGGCAATACTTCAGCAGCAATTGAAAGAAGCACTTAAAAGAGCTGAGGATGCAGACAGGGCTAAATCTGCTTTTTTATTTAATATGTCGCACGATATACGCACTCCTATGAACGCAATTCTCGGATATGCCAAAATTGGTCAGAGGTTTGTGCATAACCCCGTAAAGACGAAAGGATGCTTTAAAAAAATCGAAATCTCCGGTGAAAATCTGATGCGTATGCTGGGCGATGTTCTTGATATGGCAAGAATCGAAAAAGGCGATATCACTATTGAGCCGGAAAGATGCGATCTTACCGAATTTTTTTCAGTGCTCGGAAATCTGGTTAATGAAGATATGGAGCACAATCAGCTCAGTTTTATTTCTGATACAAAAGGAATACGTGATACAGATGTTTGCTGTGATGTTGTACATCTGAACCAGATTCTTATGAATCTGCTGAGCAATGCTATGAAATTCAATAAGCCCGGAGGTCATGTCTGGCTTACGGTCAGGCAGAAAAAAGGAAAAGATACGAACAGCGTTTACTTGTATATTTCGATAAAAGACGACGGTATCGGTATGAGTGACGCTTTTCTCGGCAGTATTTTCGGGAAATTTGAAAAAGAACGTACCTCCACGGAAAGCAGCCGTCAGGGAGCCGGACTTGGTCTTGCTATTACAAAACGTCTCGTTGAAGCAATGAAAGGAAAGATCAATGTTTCAAGTCAGGCAGGAAAGGGAACGGAATTCCTGCTGGGATTCAAGTTCCCCAAAGCAGAAAGATCAGATACTGCGCTCAAGCCGGTCAAGAGTACAAAAGCTGATTTTACCGGAAGAAGAGTCCTGCTTGTGGAGGATAATGACATGAACCGTGAAATTGCCGTCGAACTCATTGGCATGACCGGCATTTCAGTTGAAACAGCCGTGAATGGTATGGAAGCAGTTGAGAAGATCATTACAAGTCCTGACGGATATTATGACCTGGTTTTTCTTGATATTCAGATGCCGATAATGGACGGATATGAGGCGGCAAGACAGATACGCCGTCTTTCACGGGAAGATGTGAAGAGTATGCCCATTGTAGCAATGACTGCAAATGCTTTTTCCGAGGATGTAGAAAAGGCAAAAGAAGCGGGAATGAATCATCATATTGCCAAACCTGTTGATACGGAACGTATTATAAATGTGCTGAAATATTATCTGTAAATGAAAGGAAAAATAAAATGAATACATCTGTTATCATAGTATGCGCCGGAAATTCTTCCAGAATGGGCGGGGTTAATAAAATACTTCTTCCGTTGGGAGAGCGCCTTGTGATAGGAGTAACTATGCAGGCTTTTCAGCAGTGTGAAAGTGTAAAGGAAATAATCATTGTAGCCAGAGAATCGGATATACCTGCGATAAAAGCCGAAGCTGAAGCAGCAGGAATCACAAAGCTGACTGCCTGCACCGAGGGCGGGGATACACGGCAGCAAAGCGTTATAAAAGGTGTGAGATGTGCTTCTGCCGATACGGAGCTGATAGCCGTTCATGACGGAGCACGTCCTCTGGTGCGCCCGGAACACATCGAAAAAACCATCAGGGATGCCGGCGTTTTCGGCGGAGCTGCACTTGGAGTTCCTGTCAAGGATACGATAAAAATGGTGGAGGACGGACTTATTACCGATACTCCGCCGAGAAAAATGCTCTATATCACCCAGACACCCCAGATTTTCAAGCGCCGTCTTTATTTTGAGGGAATTGATTTTGCTCTTGAACATTCCCTTGATTTTACCGATGACTGTCAGCTTGTGGAAGCTATCGGCGGCAAGATTGCCATGACGACAGGTGATTATACGAATATCAAGATCACCACGCCGGAGGATATACGGCTTGCAGAGGTGCTTCTTAATATGAGAGGAGGAACATTATGTTCAGAATAGGTCACGGATACGACGTTCATCGCCTTACCGAGGGCAGAAAGCTGATTCTTGGCGGTGTGGAGATTCCCCATACAACAGGACTTCTCGGTCACTCCGATGCGGACGTGCTTCTTCACGCTGTTATGGATGCCATGCTGGGAGCTCTTGCGCTGGGGGATATCGGTCATCTTTTTCCGGATAACGACGACAGTTTCAAGGATGCCGACAGTGCTGTCCTTCTGAAAAAAGTCTGTGAGGTCTGCCGGAAAAAAGGCTATGTTATCGGCAATATTGACTCAACGATCATTGCTCAGGCACCGAAGCTTGCACCGTATATCACACAGATGCGTGAAAGGATTGCAGATGTCTGCGGATGCGATTATTCTCAGATAAGCGTCAAAGCTACAACCGAGGAAAAACTCGGATTTACCGGCGAAAAACTTGGAATTTCCGCTCACGCTGTCGTATTGATGATAAAAAATTAAAAATAAAAATTTATTTTTCCTATTGACATACCGATCTTTTAGTGATATAATATGCATAGAAACCGATGATGCGGGGATAAAGCTGAATATGCTTGCTCAGAGAGTCCGGGGTGCTGTGATCCGGGCGAAAAACAGTTCAGCAAATGGGCCGCTGAGGGTGCAGTGAAAAGGAATTTTATGTTTGTCTGTACGATTCCGCAGTATTCTGCAACGTCTGATGTGCGTTAAACATCGGGGATATGATAGTATCCTGCAAGTGTACGGCGTTTTGCCGTAAATCAAGGTGGTACCGCGGATTTTGTTTATTCGTCCTTGACAGATTTTTCTGTCAGGGACTTTTTTATTTTTATTCACGGAGGTGCATTATGAATTTTTTGCCGGATTTTAAAGAGGTAAAAAAGATCGCAGAAAAGGGATGCTACGATATTCTTCCTGTAAGCTGCGAAATACTCAGCGATATATGTACGCCGATAGAGGCAATGACTATTCTGAAAAATATTTCCAGCCATTGCTATATGCTTGAGTCGGTAGCAGGTCATGAGAAGTGGGGAAGATACACGTTCCTTGGCTTTGACCCGAAAACACAGATCACAGCTGTCGGCAATGAAATAACTGTCGGAGATGTGAAAATAAAAACCGAAGATCCGAGTATCCGGATTCGTGAAATACTTTCAAGGTACAGAAGTCCGAAATTTTCCTATCTGCCGTCGTTTACGGGCGGTTTTGTGGGATATTTCTCATACGATTTCCTTTCCTATACCGAGCCGACGCTCCGGCAAAATGTGGAAGATACCGAGAATTTCAAGGACGTCGACCTGATGCTTTTTGATAAAGTCATAGCATTCGATAATTTTCGTCAGAAGATAATTTTAATTGCAAATATGAACCTCGATGATCCGGAAACAGGCTATAACAAGGCTAAACTGGAACTTGAACAGCTCGCTCAGC
This sequence comes from uncultured Ruminococcus sp., assembly GCA_900545125.1. GTDB lineage: Bacteria > Bacillota > Clostridia > Oscillospirales > Ruminococcaceae > Ruminococcus. Next base: position 2,192 of record UQXS01000073.1, on the reverse strand, counting down.
TTCTACGGAACGGCGTGCGCAGAAAAGAACCTGCCGGACATCTTACAACCGAAGTAACGCCGCTTTTCAATAAGGAGCAGTATTGCTCAATGGTTGAAAGGGCTAAGAATTATATCAGAGAGGGCGATATTTTCCAGATAGTGCTTTCCAACCGCCTGAGCGCAGGATTTGAGGGAAGTCTCTTCAATACGTACCGTGTTCTCAGAACAACTAATCCCTCGCCGTATATGTTCTATTTTTCGGGCACTGATGTGGAGATCGCCGGAGCATCTCCGGAAACGCTTGTCCGGCTTGAGGACGGAGTTCTTCACACATTCCCCCTTGCCGGAACACGTCCCAGAGGAAAGACCGAAGCGGAGGATAAGGAACTTGAAAGAGGACTTCTCGCCGATGAAAAAGAGCTTGCCGAACACAATATGCTGGTCGATCTCGGCAGAAACGATCTCGGAAAAATAAGCAGATTCGGAAGCGTTCAGGTTGAAAAGCTCCACAGTATTGAACGGTATTCTCACGTAATGCATATCGGATCTACTGTGCGTGGTGAGATAAGGGACGAATTCGACGCTCTTGACGCTGTGAGCGCAGTTCTTCCGGCAGGAACGCTTTCCGGCGCTCCGAAGATCAGAGCCTGTCAGCTTATAGGGGAGCTTGAAAACAACAAGCGTGGAATTTACGGCGGAGCTATCGGATATATAGATTTTACAGGCAATCTTGATACCTGTATCGCCATACGTATTGCCTATAAGAAAAACGGCAGGGTATTTGTCAGAAGTGGTGCGGGTATCGTTGCGGATTCTGTGGCAGAAAAGGAGTTTCAGGAGTGCATAAACAAGGCTGCTGCTGTTGTTGATGCTCTCAAATCGGCAGAGGAGGCGGATGTATGATACTTTTGATAGATAACTATGACAGCTTTTCGTATAATCTATTTCAGCTCGTCGGTGAGATATGCCCTGATATAAAGGTTATCCGCAGCGACGAAATGACGGTAAGCGAAATAGAGGAACTTGCACCCGAAAAAATCATCATTTCCCCCGGACCGGGACGTCCGGAGGATGCCGGAATAATCGTCGAAGCAGCAGGAACTATATGCCGGAAGATCCCCACGCTGGGTGTTTGTCTCGGTCATCAGGCGATATGCACCGCTTACGGAGCAACGGTGACATATGCACGAAAGCTTATGCACGGAAAGCAGTCGGTTATAAATTTCAGCTCGGATTGTCCGCTTTTCAGGGGGATTGCTCCGGATGCTCCGGTTGCAAGATATCACTCTCTGGCGGCTGATCCGGATACCATTCCCGACTGTCTGGAGATAACCGCATCGGCGGATGACGGCGAAATAATGGCGGTTCAGCATAGGGAATTCCCGATATACGGCGTTCAGTTTCATCCGGAATCTATCATGACACCGGACGGAAAAACAATGCTCAAAAATTTTATCTCACTTTAATGCAGGAGGTCATGATTTATGATTAAGGAAGCAATAGTCAAAATAGTTGACAAACAGGACCTTTCGTATGACGAGGCATATCAGGTTATATCTGAAATAATGTCCGGAGAGACCACCGCAACACAGAATGCTGCATTTCTTGCAGCTTTGTCCACAAAGAGCGCCAAATCTGAGACTATCGACGAGATAACCGGATGTGCCGCCGCTATGAGAGATCATGCCACAAAGTTTGAAAATGATCTCGACCTTCTTGAAATTGTCGGAACAGGCGGTGACAATGCTCATAGCTTTAATATTTCCACCACATCTGCGTTTGTTATTGCGGCATCGGGAATTCTCGTTGCAAAGCACGGAAACCGTGCAGCATCGTCAGACTGCGGAACGGCAGACTGTCTGGAGGCATTGGGCGGAAATATAAATCTTGAACCGGAAAAATGCCGTGAGCTTCTTGAAAAAGCAGGATTTTGCTTTTTCTTTGCCCAGAAATACCATACGTCCATGAAATATGTCGGCTCTATCCGCAGGGAACTTGGTATCAGAACGGTTTTCAACATCCTTGGGCCTCTCACGAATCCTGCAAGTCCGAAATATCATCTTCTCGGAGTTTATGACGGTTCTTTGGCAGAACCGGTCGCCGAAGTCCTCATGAAGCTTGGTTCTGAAAGGGGAATGGTGGTTTACGGTACTGAAAAGCTCGACGAAATTTCCCTTTGTGCGCCTACGGCAGTCTGCGAGTATAAGGACG
>UQXS01000072.1 GCA_900545125.1 uncultured Ruminococcus sp. | reverse complement strand
TTTCCAATACCGGCGACGACCTTACCAATGCAGATGCTCTGGCAATTCAGAAATATCTTCTGCAAATGGGCGAACTTCCTGAAAAAGCTGAATAAAATAGAGTGTTGCATTTTATGTGACAGACTCTAATACTGTTCCGTCAATTCATTGCTAAAAGATGAAGTAAAAATTTATCATGATGGAACAATAAAATCAGTCCCTTTATGGGGCTGATTTTTTTGCTGGAATAAAAAAGCTGACAGGAACTAACCTGTCAGCTATGGGGGGAATGATAGAAGAAATCTTAATTAAGCCTGGAATACGGCACGGACGAAATTGTAAAGATGAGCATGAATGCTGTTATCGCCGTGGTATCCGTTCTGGTAGTAATGCCAGATATGGGGAACATTATTGTTTGTAAAGTTATTGTGATATCCCTCAGGAGTACTGTAAACAACGGTATCATTTCCGCCTGCTGTAATGAATATCAGTGAGGGAGCAGCTTCTTCAGAAGCAAATTTCCATGCACCTGATGCTCCTGGGGCAGGGCAGATAGCTCCTACGTAACCAAAGAGGTCAGGATGTTTCATGCCGATATTGAGAGATTCTCTGCCGCCCATTGAAAAACCTGTAATAGCGGTATTTTCTCTTCCGACAGCAACGCTGTATTCTTTCTCAATAAGAGGCATGATTTCTGTTGTCAGAACAGTATCAAAGTTGTCATATGCAAGATTGTTTGCATCGTCCATTGCGGAGCAGTCGTTCTGGGTCTGGCTGGAGTAGATGTACGGGAATACAACGATCATATCCTTTGCAGCGCCCTCAGCGATTGCATTTCCAATGATCTCTTTAGTGTACATTGTATCATTGCCCTTGATTATCATTCTGTCCTGATTTTCCCAGTAGCCGTGAAGCACGTAGAGAACAGGATATTTTTTATCTGTGGTATAGCCTGCCGGAAGAAGAACGTTGTATTTCTTTTCTCTGCCGCAGAAGTTTGAATAATAGCTTTTTGACTGAACAGTTCCATATTGAACGCCGGATTTTTGCTTCTTTGAATCATCGGTTTCGTTGTTGGCAACATTTGCCTGAACAACGGGAGTATACTCTGAGATAGTTCGCATTCCAGCCGGAGCCTCAGGCGTATTATCCGGGAATTCCTTGATCTTGCCAAGTACATACTGCTGATGAAGGATAAGGTCATTTGATTCGACTTTTCCGCTTCGGTCAACGTCTGCTGCCTTTAGGATTGATTTATCGGTAATTTTTCCGAGCAGAGCTTTTCGGGTAAGAACAAGATCTAATGCCGTAATCGTGCCGTCGCCGTCGGTATCACCAGGAATAACAGCTGCCGGGAGTTCAGGCTGTCCTTCGCCTGCAATACCTGTGCCGTCAACTGCACCGATAGCCTCGTCGATATAGAAATTTGTGAGAGAGTCTTCTGTTTCAATGTAGATTTTTACATCAGAAGCATCGCTGGGGAGGGGATAACTTGTGTTTACAAGCTGTGCCCAGGTATCAGTCGGAGCAACGACATTTGCGATCTCATCATAAGCCGTTTCGCCGCTGCCGTTGGTATATTCGATCTTCATCATGAATTTGACATTTTCGCCGGACTTTTGTTTAACGTGTGCAGAGAAGCTGTAGGGTTCACCAGGTTTGAAATTACGTGAATCCAGAGCAAGTGAAGCGCCCTGCCAAGCTTTTTCTCTGTTTGAAACCTTGAGTGAATAACTGCCCCACTCTGTATAGTGTTCTTCATTGGACTGTGCAGTAGTATTTCCGCCTCTGGCTGTCCAATTGTCATCACCGTTTTCAAAAGTACACTGATACCACCAACCGTACTCGTTTGGTTCATTTCCGGGAGTTACGCCGCTTCCTTCAAGGGATACGACAAAAGTTGAAACGCTTTCGCCGGGAAGAGAAGCATAGAAACCGCTGCCGTTGTTCTCCAGATTTTCTGTAAGAGCGAGATTTTCATTTGCGGATGTTCTGTAGCGGTCAACGTCAACGATTGTTTCGCCGCTGCCTATGCTGAAACTCTGCGTATAAGTGCTGCTGCCCTTGTTGATAGCAACAATAGTTATCTGATTATTGTCGTTCTTGTATGCCGAAACGAGAACATTGTCGGCAGGCTGTTCTGTGACTTCAATTCTCTTGTCACCAGGGCGTACCCATTTGGAGTACTGCGCCATATTGTAGCCTCGCTTGCTGATCTTGCCGTCCTCAGTCATAAGACCGTAGCTTCTTCTTATATACCACCAGGTATAGGCGCTCATATTTCCTACAACGAGGGCATTGTGAATATTTTCAGAAACCTGGAGAGCTTCCGGCCAGCGGTTGGCAGAATTTGCTTCACTGTTTGGAACGTAAACTTCGGTCATCCAGATTTCCTTGCCGGATTTTTCCAGATCGGGGAAGTCCATCCATGCTCTTTGTGTGCCGTACATATGAGTACCGAACAAGTCGCAGTTTGCCATAGCCTTGCTGTTGTTCAAGATTTTTCTGTAGAATGTTTTTCCGCCGTCCTTTACCCATGATGCATTTTCTGGAGCATACTGGAAAGATTCGGGGGACATAAGTCTTGTGCTGGTAATCTTATCGCCGTAGTTTGCAATAAAATCAGTTGTTTCATCAGTTGACCAGTATGTCCACTCGGAAGCGTAATCAGGTTCATTCTGAACTGAAATAGAATACAGATCAACGCCGTTATTTTTCATGTAAGTGCCAAAATCATTAAGATGCTGTGCATAAGCGCCATAGTTTGATTTTGGGAGATGGAGCTTTCCGTTGCTTCCGCCGGATTCCGCAAGATTTGAGGGCGGTTCCCACGGGGAAGCAAAAACGGTAACGCCGTTCTGGGATGCATATTTTGCAGTCGGAACTGCCTTGTTCCACTGATTTTTGTCAGGGTTCACGAAAACACGGAGAATGGTAAGTCCCATTTCATTATTTCCGTTTCCAAATGCTGTTTTTCTTTGAGCATCCGTCATATCCTGTCCTGTCCACTCCGGATGGTTTATTCCTCCGAATCCTCTGATAGTCTGGTATTCTTTTGTTGTATCCACAACGCAGTCGGAAGCAGCCGATACATCGACCGGATCAGGAATAACATTTTCCGGAGCAATGTAAACAGCCGTTGCCATTAATGCAGAAGCTGTAAATACAGCAGCAAACCTTTCCATGAATTTTTTTAAACTCATCAAAATCACTCCCTTTTAAATATTGTGTATAAATCATTCCATTTTTTAAGATACATTTATTATACATGATTTATACACAAATTGCAACCCATTTTTTGCAGAAGTAGTGGACAAAATGAATAACAATATAATATTTTGTATAATTTCACAAAAACATATCAGGATTTTTTACAGCTATAATGAACTAAAATATTTAATAACAAGTTGACAAATTTATCAAAAAATGATATAATATATGTAATTTACAGGCAATTCAGCCGTGAATAAGGGTAGTATTGCCGATCAAAGGAGAGTTGCTTATGTTTTGCACTAAATGTGGAAATCAGCTGCCTGATAACGCTGCTTTCTGTACAAAATGCGGTGCTCCGCTGAATAAAACCAATCAGCATCCCGGTAATCCGAATCCTCCGCAGCAGCCGGTAAATCAGATGAACGGACAGCAGCCGGCAGGGAATATGCCACCACAGGAAAACGGAGGTGTACATATACCGCCGGGAGGAATGTATCCCCCTCCGCAGCCGCCTTTTCAGCCGGGAGGAAATCCGGAAATGTTCATTCCGCCGCAGCCGGAAAAGAAGAGCAATAAGGGGATTGTTGCCGTACTTATAGTTCTTACAGTGATAATTCTTGCTCTCTGCGGCGTGCTGCTTTACTTTATTTTAAATGATGACGGCAAGTCTTCATCGTCTGACAGTTCCAAATCAGACAGTATTTCCGATATTAATCAAGGCGAGGGAAATAATTCGGAAAAAGTAACTACGGCTTCCAAAAAAGGAAACAAGCCTATGACCGGAACGACAGCTGTACCAAAAACTCAGCCTAAAACAGAGCCGACAACTGCAAAGCCTACAGGATATTCCGGAATAAAACAGCTTGCGGACAATAAACAGCCGGTTCAGCTGAATTATGTTTCATCCGATGTTTCGGATTATCCTCTTGTAAAGGTCTACTTTACGGCTGAAAATAATCAGGGACAAACTGTAACGCTCAGTTCTCCGACAGCCGGTATAACAGAAGTTGTTTCGGGCGGCAAGGAAGTTGAGCGTGAGGTCAAGTCAATCAAACAGCTCAAAGGCAGAGAGGGCGTAAGCTTCGATCTCGTTGCCGATAAATCGGGAAGTATGGAATATGATCTTCCAATGATGCAGAATATTATGAGTGAGTTTGTTGATGCTCTTGATTATAAGTCCGGGGATAAAGCGGAACTTATTGCATTTGACTCCTACGTTATGTATATGTGTACACATACCAATGATCCCCAGCTGCTGAAAAACGGTATCAATAATATGTCTGCTTACGGTCAGACTGCTCTTTATGACGCACTGCTGGAAGCTGTTTTGAATTCAGGAGCACAGCAGGGCGCAAGATGCGTTATCGCCTTTACAGACGGTGACGATTGTGCAAGTATTCATACGGCTGATGAGGTAATAAACCGTGCCAACGAACTTTCAGTGCCGATATTTATTATAGGTACTGTCAGCTCTTATGATGATTATGACAGAATTGCAGTGAATACAGGCGGTCAGTACTGGAATATCAACAATATCAGCGATATGAACCAGATACTTGACCAGATCTATGCCAAGGAAAAGGATATGTACTGTATCGAGTATATGTCGGATTCAAAGGAAGAAGCCAAGAAAGAGAGAAAGATCAACATTGCCGTTGCCGACGAAACATACGGCGGTATCAGTGAGATGCAGTTCACACCGACAGAAGCACGCAAGCAGCAGTCACACAATTCAAGATATGAACTTATCACGGGCGATGTAGACTGGGCAGAGGCAAATGCCGAATGCATAAAGCGTGGAGGTCATCTTGTTACTATTACTTCCGATGAAGAAATGAAGAAGGTTTCCGATATGGCAGAGGGCGCAGGTATGAGCTATATCTGGATAGGAGGTTATACATCTGTAAGGGGCAGTTCCGCATACGGTCACTGGATAACAGGCGAGCAGTTTACTTACCAGAAATGGTATCCCGGTGAACCCTCAAGAGACGATCTGGACGGAACGCCTGAAATGTACCTGATGCTGTGGAAGGTCGATGACAAGGGCTGGACATGGAACGATCAGCGTGAGGGACTGTTCAAAGATGAGAAGATAGCCCGTATCTTCAAAGGAAAAACAGGATATATCTGCGAGTATGAGTCGTAGAAACCAGAGCATAATATACAATAACGGGGACAGGAAAATATCCTGTCTCCGCTTGCAGAAGGAGATAACAGAATGAAAAAAGAAAAACAGAAATCAAACGGCGGTCTGCTTCACAAAATGATAATTATTGTCTGTTTTGCCGCTCTTTTCGTTGTGGCAGGAACAGGAATTGTTTTCATGCGTGAAATTAAGAATAACGAAAAAAGTTCCGGTGCCGATCCGGTCAAAAAAATCAGTGCCGTGGACAATTCATCCGCAGACGCTGAAAACACAACGGCAGAAAACACAACTGATGCCGGAATAATTACGGCTCCGGCAGACGGCGATACTTATGACAGGATAATATCTCAGATGAGCCTGCATGAAAAAATCTGCCAGATGCTCATTGTTACGCCTGAATCGCTGACCGGATATGACTGCGTAACGGCGTCCGGAGATACTACCCGTGAATGCCTGGAGCAGTATCCGGTCGGAGGTCTTATCTACTTTGCGGCGAATCTTGAATCAATGGAACAGGCAAAGCAGATGCTTTCCGATGCAAAGCAGATACAGAAAGATATAGACTGCATTCCGCTGTTCTATGCCGTCGACGAAGAGGGCGGAGATGTTGCAAGATGTGCTGATACCATCGGAACGACCAGCTTTGAACCTATGTATACTTACAAGGAACAGGGAACGGATACGGCTTACAGCAATGCAAAAAAGATAGCGGAAGATATTTCTGCTGTCGGATTTAATCTTGATTTTGCTCCGGTTGCCGATACATGGTCAAATCCGGAAAATACGGTAATAGGTCAGAGAGCTTACAGTGATGATTTTGCGGAAACAGCCGATCTTGTTGCTTCGGCTGTAAAGGGTTTTTCCGACGGCGGAGTTTACTGTTCGCTTAAACATTTTCCCGGTCACGGCGATACGGCTGAGGATTCCCATTACGGAATGGCAGCTTCGGCAAAGACGGCAGCAGAAATGGAACAGAACGAATATCTCGCTTTTAAAAAGGGTATAGAAGCCGGAGCAGATATGGTAATGGTCGGTCATATCACCATGACGAATATAGATCAGCTACCTGCATCCGTTTCAAAGACGATAATTACCGATGAACTGAGAGGAAAGCTGGGATACGACGGCGTTGTTGTGACGGATTCCCTTGCTATGGGAGCCGTTGCGGATATGTACAGTTCCGGTGAACTTGCAGTAAAGATCATTGATGCCGGAGCGGATATACTTTTGATGCCGGTGGATATGAAAGAAGCTGTTGCTTCTCTTGAAGAGGCTGTCAAAAACGGAACTATCAGCGAAGAACGCATAAATGAAAGTGTCCGCAGGATACTGATACTCAAATCCAGGAAAATGCAGCTGGAATAAGTTCTGAAAAAATTACGGGCATCCGAAATGGATGCCCCTTTGATTTTATATAACAAGTTCGTTTCCGCTTTTTTTGCCTTTGGAGTAGGTTATGATGTTGTTTACAGTGGTTTCGGCGATATTGCTGAGAGCCTCCTCGGTGAGGAATGCCTGATGAGATGTTACGATAACGTTTGGCATAGAAATAAGACGAGCAAGAACATCATCGGCAATAATGTGACCGGAGAAGTCCTCGAAGAAAACATCTCCCTCTTCTTCATAGACATCAAGACAGGCAGCGCCTATGTGACGTGCCTTGATGCCCTCAAGGAGAGCTTCTGCATCAATCAGAGCGCCACGTGATGTATTGATTATAACAACGCCTTTTTTAAGAGTTCCTATTGTATCGCTGCTTATCATGTGATACGTTTCTTCGGTAAGAGGGCAGTGGAAAGATATTACATCGCTGCGGCGGAAAAGCTCGTCGATACCGACGTAGTCTATACCGCTGTTTTCAGCCGGAAATTTATCATAGGCAATGACTTTCATTCCGAATCCACGGCAGATATCAATAAACACCCGGCCGATTTTTCCCGTGCCGACAACGCCCACAGTTTTTCCGTGAAGATCGAATCCAGTCAGACCGTTAAGGGAAAAATTGAAATCTCTTGTACGGATATATGCCTTGTGTACACGTCGGATAGATGTCAGCAGCAGAGCCATAGCGTGTTCGGCAACGGCATAGGGAGAGTACGCAGGAACACGAACAATATCAAGCTTTCCCTTTGCGTAGTTTATATCCACATTATTGTATCCGGCGCAGCGCATGGCAAGAAGTTTTACGCCAAGTTCGCAAAGCCTGTCGATAACTGCGGAATTAATGGTATCGTTGACGAAAGCGCAGACGGCAAAACATCCTTTTGCCAGATCGGCGGTATCTTCGTTTAGTTTTGTCTCATAGAATTTGAACGAGATGCCGTTTTCCTTGCCATACGGCTCAAAAGACGTGATATCGTAATTTTTCGTATCAAAGAAAGCTACTTTCATTTTATTTTTTCCTCCTGAATTTCCTTTAATCTTGTGAGAATTATATTAGCGGCATCAAATTTCGGCATGATATCGAGTTCCCGGTCGCCGTCGGGAGTAATCATTGTTATGATGTTGGTATCCGTACCAAAGCCTGCACCGGATGTTTTAAGGGAATTGGCACATATCATATCGGCATTTTTGGAAGCCAGCTTTTTCCGTGAATTTTCAATAACGTTGTCTGTTTCCATTGAAAAGCCGCAGATCACCTGATGTTCTCCTTTATTATGCCCGATATAATTGAGAATATCGGTCGTCCGCCTGAGTGGTATTGACATATCATCATCGGATTTCTTGATTTTCCGGTCGGATACCGAAGCCGGAGTATAGTCTGCAACAGCGGCAGCCTTGATAACGAAGTCCTGCTGTTTGTAGTGTTCCTTTACGGCACAGAACATTTCTTCCGCAGACTGTACAGGGACAACGTTCACGAACATAGGGGGGGCAGCATCGGTGTGGGCGGCGATAACAGTTACGTCTGCCCCACGCAGCATAGCAGCTCTGGCAAGAGCAAATCCCATTTTTCCGCTGGAATGATTTGTGATAAAGCGGACAGGATCAATGCTTTCCCGTGTTGCGCCGGCAGTGACGAGGATCTTTTTTCCGGCAAGATCTTTTTCAAAAGCGATCTCACGGATAATGTATTCCAGAAGTGTTTCCTCATCCGGCAGTTTACCGTCGCCGATATCACGGTTGGCAAGCATTCCTTTTACGGGTTCTACGATCTCATAACCGTGAGCTTTTAGTTTTTCGATATTTTCCTGAACTATAGGATTATGATACATATTGTGATTCATGGCGGGAGCAATTATTTTTTTGCAGGTTGCAGCCATGACTGTTGTAGTGAGCATATCGTCAGCGATTCCTCCGGCGATTTTTCCGATAACGTTAGCAGTAGCGGGAGCGATCATTACCACATCTGCTTTTTTGGCGATAGAAACGTGCTGAACGCAGTATTCAAAGTTTCTGTCAAAGGAATCAATAAGGCATTTGTGCTGAGTAAGTGTCTCAAATGTCAGAGGATGAACGAAGTTGAGGGAATTCGGGGTCATTGCGACATATACATCAGCTCCGAGCTTTGTGAGCATACGTGCAAGATTGCAGGTTTTGTAAGCTGCAATAGAGGCGGAAACGCCCAGTAAAACAGTTTTTCCTTTAAGCATGGTAAACCTCCTGTAAGTGAGTGTAAACTTATTATACCACAAAATTCCGGAAAATGGTATAGATTTTTTTTAAAAAGTATGATATAATAAAAAAAATGTAATTTTGGGAGGAATAAACAATGCTCTTAGCTGTAGATATTGGAAATACAAATATAGTTTTCGGCTGCGTTGATGAGAACGATAACGTCGTGCTTTTTGAGAGGATATCCACCAATCATAATGCAACTGCCGCCGAGTACGCTTCACTTATGAAAAATCTTTTTGAGATGAACTCAATGGATACTTCTGCTGTTCATGATGCGGTAATGTCCTCGGTTGTTCCTTCAGTGACAAGCACTGTCAAGAGCGCCGTAAAAAAGCTTTTCCATACGGAAATAATGCAGGCAGGTCCGGGAGTGAAAACGGGTCTGAATATACTTATCGACAATCCGGCGCAGCTTGGAAGCGATCAGGTGGCAGATGCCGTTGCCGGGATAAATCTGTACAAAGCTCCCCTCATTATAATTGATATGGGAACTGCCACCACTATTTCCGTGGTTGATAAAAACAAGGGTTACAGAGGCGGTATTATTATGACTGGTATGGGTGTATCTGCCGATGCACTTATTTCCCGTACAGCACAGCTGCCGAAGATCAATTTTGAAGATACCGGTCATATTATCGGTACAAATACTATTGACTGCATGAAAAGCGGAATGCTCTATTCAAATGCCTGCGCCCTTGACGGTATTATTCAGCGCATGGAGGAGGAACTTGGTGATAAATGCACTGTTGTAGCCACAGGAGGACTTTCAGAACTGGTAGTACCTCTTTGCAGACGTGATATTATTCTTGACAACAATTTACTTATCAAGGGGCTTAATTTCATTTACAAGAAAAATAAGAACAAGGTATAAAAAATGCGGATGGATTATAAGTCCATCCGCTTCTTTAATTATAAATTATTTTACCAGCTTTGCGTATCTCCGTTTTCCGGCGGTTCAGTCACTGGTGGATCAGTAGCCGGGGGGTCAGTCACTGGTGGATCGGTAGCCGGGGGGTCAGTCACTGGTGGATCGGTAGCCGGCTCTCCGGTTCCAATGGGATCAGTAACAGGTTCTCCGGTTACGATAGGATCAGTCCATGGTTCAGGGGGATAATCAGTTTCCGGTTCTGTAGGATACGGATATTCAGGATCATATGGAGTTCCTCCGGTAGGGATTCTCCCTCCGGAATAGAATCCGTCTCCTGTTGTTACGGTAACGGAAAAATTCTTTTTTCTTGTTGAACGTGTGGTAGTAACTTTAGGCGAAACTGCTGTTCCTTTTGAACCTATATAGGAATCGTTTTCCGCTGGCTGTGTAGTTACTGTCTGTATGGTTTCACTGCTTTTTGAAGCTTTTGCTTCACGGCCGTATTTTTCCTGAACGGTATCGTCCGGAGAAATCGGAAACATGATAAAAAATCCAAGTATCACCACGGTCAGTGCAATGAAGCATCCGCAGGATATAAGTGTGATTTTTGTTGATTTATTAAGGCTGGCAAAAAAATTCCTGACCTTGCTCATTTTTAACACTCTCCTGATAAATTTATTCGTCTGTGTATATTGTATGCAATTATATTGTATACCAGATTGTGAAAAATGTCAAGGCTTTTCCATAAATTTTCATGTTAGGGCAGTTTATTCGGTCTTTTCAGGCAGATCTCCAAGATGCAGCAGATATTTCTGAATTGCAAGAGCATCTCTGTTTGTAAGATCGTCGCCGGTTTCGGAAACATCGGCATTTTTCTTACCCTTTTCGGTAATATGAGTAGGCTCGGAACCGTTTACACCGTAAGCATCCGGATTTCCGATAGCCTGCATAACGAGTACCGCATCGTTGAGATAGATCTTACCGTCGCAGT
>UQXS01000071.1 GCA_900545125.1 uncultured Ruminococcus sp. | reverse complement strand
TTATATAAAAGTAAAAGGGAGTAGCTTCCCGGAGGAAATACCGGGTGTCCGCATCGCCATAACCACGGCTCCGGCTGTCGGGCGGACAGAGCAGAGTAAGCTTTAGCAAGACTTTTATTGCATTCTGATATGATTATACGTATCGGGCTGCAATAAAAGTCTTTTTTGTTCCCTGATTATTATACAGAAACGGAGAAAATGCATGAATTATTTCAATCAGGACAAAGAAAAGGTGGTCAGTCAGCTTAGTTCGGACATAGTGCAGGGATTAACGGATGCACAGGTAAAGGAAAGCCGTCTGAAAAACGGAGAGAATTCGATTACCGAGCAAAAGCAGAAAAGTCTGCTCATGATTTTTCTGGAGCAGTTTGCCGATCTTCTGGTAGTTATTCTCATCATAGCCTCGATTGTTTCCATGATAAGCGGTGAAGTCGGAAGTACCATTGTAATACTGGTTGTGCTTGTCATGAATGCCATACTTGGCACGGTTCAGAACGTCAAGGCACAGAAGTCTCTGAACAGCCTTAAAGCCATGAGTTCCCCGAATGCCAGGGTTATCAGAAACGGCGCACAGGCTGAGATCCCCGCATCCGAAGTAGTAGTCGGAGATATTCTGCTTGTTGAAGCCGGAAATGTTGCGGCTGCTGACGGACGTCTGCTTGAGGCGGCATCGCTCCAGGTAAATGAAAGCGCACTTACGGGAGAATCCCTTAATGTGACAAAAAACACGGAAACGATAGATAAGGACGAACTTCCGCTTGGCGACCGTGTGAATATGCTCTACAGCGGCTCGAATATCTCAAACGGACGTGGAATTGCAGTTGTGACAGCCGTCGGCATGAATACGGAGATTGGAAAGATTGCATCGCTCATGCAGAATGCCAAGAAGAAAAAGACTCCTCTCCAGGTAAGTCTTGACAAATTCAGCAAGATACTTTCGATTGCCGTTATTTCTATTTGTATTGTTGTTTTTCTTATGACATATTTCCTCAACGACAAGCCGGTTGTTGATGCCATGATGTTTGCGGTTGCCCTTGCGGTTGCCGCTATTCCGGAGGCACTCAGTTCCATTATCACAATTTCGCTTGCGATAGGAACGCAGAAGATGTCGAAACAAAAGGCTATAATAAAGGATCTCAAGGCGGTTGAGGGTCTTGGATGTGTTTCGATAATCTGCTCAGATAAGACAGGTACGCTTACGCAGAATAAAATGACAGTCCGTGATGTGAACGCTTCATGCGAGGCGGCAATGAAAGATCTGCTTCTGGCAATGGCACTTTGCAACGATGCCGCAAAATCCGGCGATGCATGGCTGGGCGATCCTACTGAAACAGCTTTGTCCGAATATATTGGCAGCGGCGAGTATATCAGGATAAGGAATGAAAATCCACGTATTGATGAGATACCATTTGACAGCGACCGGAAACTTATGACAACCGTTCACATTTTCGGCGGCGAGCGCACAGCCTATACAAAGGGTGCTGTTGATGTGCTTATTCCCAGACTTAAATTTATACTTGACGGAAACGGAATCCGTCCTGTTACGGAACAGGACTTTGAGAATATCCGTAAGGCGAACCTTGATTATTCTGAAAACGGCATGAGAGTTCTTGCCTTTGCGAAGAAGATATTGAAAAGTGATGCCGCAGTAACTCTTGACGATGAATGTGATTATATCTTTATAGGGCTTACGGCTATGACCGATCCGCCTCGTGAGGAGAGCAAGGCAGCCGTTGCCGAGTGTATATCAGCCGGAATAAAGCCTATCATGATAACCGGAGATCACAAGCTGACTGCCGTAGCAATTGCAAAAGAGATAGGCATATACAAGGACGGGGATATTGCTATGGATGGTACGGAGCTTGACAATATCTCCGATGAGGAACTGTCCGCAAAGCTGGAGAAAGTTTCTGTTTACGCAAGGGTATCGCCTGTTCATAAGATACGTATAGTCGGATTGTGGCAGGCAAAGGATATGGTCGTTGCCATGACCGGTGACGGAGTAAATGATGCTCCTGCCCTGAAAAAGGCAGATATCGGCGTAGCAATGGGAATAACCGGAACAGAGGTATCAAAGGATGCCGCTTCCATGATTCTTGCGGACGACAACTTTGCGACAATTGTCAAGGCTGTAGCAAACGGACGCTGTATATACGGCAATATCAAGAATGCGATAAAGTTCCTGCTTGCAGGAAATGCCGCAGCTATTCTGGTCGTACTTCTCACGACGATACTGAATTTGCCGCTGCCGTTCAGTCCGGTACATCTTCTTTTCATAAATCTGCTGACGGATTCGCTGCCGGCTCTTGCACTTTGCATGGAACCTATGCAGCCCGGAGTTATGAATGAAAAGCCTCGTTCCTCGAAGGAATCCATACTCAATAAGGAAACGGGTCTTTATATACTTTTCCACAGCGTGGTTATTGCTGCTTGTGTAATGGCAGCGTTCATGGTCGGAAAAAGCTGCGGTGATTCTGCTGCAATGGCGAGTACAATGGCGTTCGGAACGCTTTGTCTTGCACGTTTGTTTGAAGGATTTGACAGCCGTGGAAAATATTCTCTTGCAAAGCTTGGATTCACAAAGAATATGTTTACTGTCGGTGCATTTTTAGCGGGAGCAATTTTCCTTGTATGTGCACTTATGATAACTCCGGTGCATGGATTTATGAATGTCAGCAATTCATTTACTGCTGTGAATCTGCTTCAGGTAGCAGGATTTGCAGTTATTCCGTTTGCCCTTACGCAGATAATCAGAATGATAAAAGAGGCTGTCTCAAAAAAATAAAAGTGACAGTATTTACTTTTTGTTGCCGATTAAGGGGACGCTGTCCCCTTAAACCCCTGCCAAAGGGGGAATCCCCCCTTTGGAAACCCAGTATTAATCTTTTCAGATACCCGTAAGGGGTATCTGAAAAGATTAGAATAGATTACCCAAATGAAAAATATACCATTCAGCAAAGATTTAAGAAACAAAGTCCTTTTATCAAGCATAATAAATAAGTAAATGCTGTTGCCGTGTGTATTTATAGAAAAATACTTGAAAAAAATCAGCTTTTATGGTATAATATTATAATATGTTTTTTACAGAGGAGGCGGAGATTTTGAACGATAATTCTACTGTTATTAACGAGATAAGATCCATTATCGGGGAAAGTGCGCCGAAAGCTCTTGTCAGGAGTTTCGGATGTCAGCTTAACGTTTCCGATGGGGAAAAAATGAAAGGACTCCTCAGCGAGGCAGGCTACAGCTTCACCGACGACGAGAACGAAGCCGATCTTATAATACTCAATACCTGTGCCGTCCGTGAATCCGCAGAGGACAGGGTTTTCGGCATAATCGGCAGCATGAAAAAACTTAAAGAACTGAAACCGTCCCTTATTATTGGAATTTCGGGCTGCATGACCGCTCAGGCTCATAATGCCGAAAAAATTAAGAGGTCATATCCGCAGGTGAGCTTTGTCATGGGAACTTCGGCTATAAATTCCCTGCCCTCTCTTCTGCTGGACAGTCTGCGTGGAGTGAAGTTTTCCGCAGATACGGCTGAATATGACGATTTTTCACAGTCTGTGCCGCAGGTGCGTGACAGCAGTTTTAAAGCAAGCGTACCTGTTATGTTCGGATGCAACAATTTCTGTACTTACTGTATTGTTCCATATGTCCGTGGACGTGAACGCAGCCGGAAGTCTGATGATATTATCCGTGAGGTCGGGGAACTTGTACGTAACGGTTACAAAGAGATAATGCTTCTGGGGCAGAATGTTAATTCCTACGGCAATGACAGCAGTGACGAAATGAGTTTTCCGCAGCTTCTCCGTTCGCTTAATGATATTGAGGGCGATTTTATCATCCGTTTCATGTCGTCTCACCCCAAGGATGCCTCAAAGGAACTTATAGATGCGATTTTTGACTGTGAAAAGGCAGCTAAACACCTGCATCTTCCGCTTCAGAGCGGCAGCAGCAGTGTCCTTGAAAGAATGAACCGCAGATATACGGCGGAAAAATATCTCGAAACGGTTGATTATATCCGCAGCAAAGATCCGGATTTCTCCCTTACTACCGATATTATCGTTGGATTTCCAAATGAAACGGATGAGGAATTCAGGGCAACGCTCGATATTATTCGCAGAGTCAGGTATGATAATATTTATTCATTTATTTACTCAAAACGTTCCGGAACAAAGGCAGCAACTATGGACGACGAAACACCGGAGGATGTTAAAGGTCGGCGCATGAGAGAACTTCTGGAAGTTCAGCGTGAGATCTCCACAGAGCATTACAAGCGGTTTATCGGCAGGAAAATGCGTGTTCTTGTTGACGGCATATCAAAGAAACATCCCGGATTTATGACAGGCAAAAGCAATGAATTCATTATCGTGGAATTTGAGGGCGACTCCTCTCTGACAGGTCGGTTTGCGGATGTTGAGATCACGGAGGCAATGAACTGGGCAGTCAGGGGAAAACTGATATGAAAAAAAGAATATTTCTTGCGTTGACGGCAGCGGCGTTATTGACCGGATGCTCGGCTGGGGATTTCTGGAAAGTCTCAAAAAAGGAAATAAAGAGATCCTCTGAGGAAGAAACCACGGCGGAAGAAACAACCGGCGAAATCAGTACTTTGCCTCCGGCAGAACCTGTTGTGGATGCTCATACACGGCATATTGACATCACAAGGCAGAAAAATGCCCGTTACTGGAAAAGAAAATCGCCCAAAACTGAATATGAGATGAGGGGATACGGTACAATAAGAGAAGTGGACGACAGTATCTTTCTTGTACTTTCAGTCAGTGAGAAAAATCTTCTTGTTGCTCCGGAGATCGAAGGCGGTAAGGCATCTATAGTCTTCCAGATAGACGATGTCCGCTTTGTATATTCTGTGACCGTTAATGATGATATCGTTAAGCTTGGCATTTACGATCTTGCTTCCGGTGAGAATTTCGTTATTGAAAACAATACCGATCAGAAAAATTATCCCTATCATCCGCTGTGCGTTTCCGGCGACTATCTCATACTGTATTCATATGACGATTCTGCCGGCGGTAATATGAACTATTTCCGGTTTGATCTGGATGACTATAAATTGGAAGAGTACAGTTCTTTATATCTTACACGTGACGGTCAATCACCCTCTGCCGGATTTTCACCGGATGGAAAAAAGGCTGCGGAGATTTCTTCCGCTATCGAGGCGGACGGATTGTATAATCACACGGTAACTCTGTTTTCCCTCGAAACGGGCGAAAAAATCGAAGAATTCGTGATCGGAGCGCCAAAGAAGCATCCTGTTTTCAGTCTTGAATTTCACGGAAACGACAGTGTGTATGTTTATGCAGGAAACGACGAGGGCGGCTGGGATGATCTTTATATTATAGATCTGTGGCTGGGAGACGGAATAGAATGGATAGACAACAGGCAGGAGGAATATCCGGAAGTTAAAGAACTGAATATTGCCAAACCGGAAGAAACGGATTCAGCCTATAATAGTCAGCTTGTATATTTCGGGAATGACGGATGTTATTATAATCAGCCATGGTCGGATGCGGACGGTTATACACGCAATGCCTTGGTTTCTGACGACGGCAGCGGAAATCCTGTTCATGTACAGGACGGAGAGAATATTTACTGGAGTTATTTAAGTGACGGAATCCTCTATGGTACTTCTTATTCTTATGCTTCTGATGACAGTTTTTATATCTGCAAACTTGAAAATGATACTGTTGAGAATATCACTGCCCTATCTTCCAATGCGGGGCAGGTCATATTTACTCCCGATTATATTTATTATACATTGACCGAAAGAAATGTTGAAAACTCTTCCGTAGATATTTACAGAATGAATTACAGCGGAAAAAAACGTAAACGTGTTTTTACTCTGGACGGCACTGCATATGGCAGAACTATCCGTATCAGCGGCAGCAAGATATACTATTACTGTTACGATTATGACGCAGCTGCGGAATATCAGAACACTTTCGGCATATACGATATGGAGACTGATGAACATATAAAACTTAAATACGGCATTATGGGCCGTATAAACGGAAGATATATGTATTATACGACAGAAAACAGAGATCTTATGAGAATGAATCTTGACGATTACAAGAGCGAACGTGTCTGCAAAAATGTGCGTGATTATGATTTTCAGGAAGATTCCATTATATACACTATGATGAATGTTGATTCACCGGACAGCTGTCTGTATCGTCTTGACAACAGCGGAAGCAGCAAGCTGTTCAGTTTAGCGGATATTCCGGAATTTAAGTCCGGCGACTGGATCGTAGGGGTTCAGTGTCATGATGATGAGATAATTCTGAGGATAAAAGACAGTGACGGTTACGCCAGTATAATAGGGACAGATCAGCAGGGCGGACTGATAAGGAAATACGGTGAAAAATATAAGATGCCGTCTGCTCCTAAAACCTGAAAAGGGGAAATAAAATGAAAAAATTGATTCTATTGCTTTGCATGACCGCTATGCTGACAGGATGCGGCAATGATGCGGGAGATGACAGCTCCGACAAGAGGACTTCCGGAACTGAAAAGAACTCTTCCGTTGACGAGGAAACGTCAGAGAGCGAAAAATCGACTGAAAATGAAACGGTCACAGAGAATGCCGGGGAAAATACAACGGCAGCAGTCACTACAGAAGTTATAACGACAGCTCCTGTCACTCAGGATGCTGTAGAATCATCGGCAGAGCAGGTAACTTATCGTTCTGTTCTGGAGGATATCTATTATATCCGTACTCTGCCGGACGGAAACAGTCTTCCCGATGACGGATATGATATTACTGCAAATGAATTCGCCGTCTGCGATGTTGACGGTG
This sequence comes from uncultured Ruminococcus sp., assembly GCA_900545125.1. Lineage (GTDB taxonomy): Bacteria > Bacillota > Clostridia > Oscillospirales > Ruminococcaceae > Ruminococcus. The sequence continues at coordinate 4,060 of UQXS01000071.1, read as the reverse complement.
ATGGTCGTGACGAGCTGATTTTTATGTACTCTAATTCCGCTATGGCAGGAATGTTTGCCAGAGTATACGATCACGACGGCAGCGGAGGAATTAAAGCGGAGTGCGGCGGTTTTCCAAGTATGAGATTTTATGACAGCGGCGTTATCGAGATAGATATTTCTCATAATCAGGGATATTCAGGCGAGTTCTGGCCGTATACGCTGTATAAGTATGATCCTGGTACAGATAAATATAACAGGATAGCTTTTGTTGAGGCCATGGATAAAAACCTTGTGGACAGGGTAAACTCATATGCGGCAGAATACGGAAGTGAAAATCCGGTGGTGTATCCGCAGGAGGCTGACACAAGCGGTTCGGGATTCGTTTATTATATCAGTCCGGAAGGAACAGACGGCGATGTGCCGCCTGTAGACGTTACAGAATATGAGGCGTGGCATGAACAGTTTGTTGGCGGCGCAGATCAGATATATCCCGTCTTTATGAAGCTGACGGAAGAAAATATTAAAACTATTAATAAATAAGGAGAAAAAATCATGGATGTAATCGAAATGACAAGAGAACTCGGAAAGGCTTTACAGCAGGACGACCGCTTTATCGCCTACACGCTTGCAAAGCAGGTAAACGATAACGACAAGGAACTTCAGGAGGATATCGAGAAATTTTCAAAGCTCCGTGAAGAACTTAACGAGGTCATGAGCAGGAAAAATCCTGAAACCGAAAAACTCAAGGAGCTTGATTCCGATATTAAGGCTGTATATCAGAAGATAATGAGCAATCAGAACATGATCGTGTTCACTGCCGCACAGAAGAATCTGGAAAGTCTTGTAACCAATATTAATCAGATAATCTCTCTTTGTGCAAACGGAGAAGACCCGGACACCTGTCAGCCGCCTGAATCCAACTGCACCGGAAGCTGTGCAACCTGCGGCGGCTGCGGCTGATTCTGTCCGGTCATAAACAAAACGAAGGAGCAAGTTACATGAATGTTGACAGAAGCAAGATTTCCCCGATGATGCAGCAGTATTTTGAGGTTAAGGATAAATATCCCGACTGCATACTCTTTTTCCGGGTGGGTGACTTTTATGAGATGTTTTTCGACGACGCAATTACCGCATCAAAGGCTCTTGAACTGACACTTACCGGAAAGGAATGCGGTCTTGAAGAACGTGCCCCTATGGCAGGAATCCCTTATCATGCCGCCGAACTCTACACTAAAAGGCTTATAGATCAGGGATTCAAGGTCGCAGTCTGCGAACAGCTTACCGACCCTGCCGAATCAAAGGGAATAGTTGTCCGTGACGTTATCAGGGTGGTAACTCCCGGAACGCTTACAGAAAGCAGTATGCTTGACGACGGAAAAAACAACTATATATGCAGTATCTATTACAGCGAAGCAGAAAAAAAATGCGGTATTGCTTCTGCCGATATTTCTACAGGTGAGGCGTTTCTGTGCAGCTTTGAGGGGAAGGATATGGAAGCCGGTCTTATCAACGAGCTTTCACGCTGTCAGCCGGCGGAGGTGATCTTCACTGACAGCTTTCTTTCACTGAAAAATACGGCAGATTTTATCAAGCTTCGTCTTAACTGTGTTGTTACTCTCCGTGACAGGATTTGTTTTGAACCTGATCTCCGGAGAGCAGATACGGCAGCAGTTTTCGGTGCAGAATCAATGGCAGAACTCGGCATAAGCGAAAACGGTGCGGACTGCGCTGCGGTCTGCGGACTTTTCGACTATATACGTGATACTCAGAAAACTTCCGTATCACGCTTTACTTCTATTGAAATACTCAATGGCGACGCATATATGGGACTTGATCTCAATGCAAGACGAAATCTCGAACTTACCGAAACTCTCAGAAATAAAGAAAAAAGAGGTTCTCTGCTGTGGGTGCTTGATTCTACCGAAACATCTATGGGACGCCGTCTGCTGAAAAACTGGATAGAACAGCCGCTGAAAAGTCCGGCAAGGATAATCGAAAGGCTGGACGCTGTGGAATCTCTGACACGAAACAGCGTTATTCTTGCGGATATACGGGATATCCTTGAACGTGTGTACGATCTGGAACGCCTTATGACAAAGGTAATGTATAAAAGCGCAACCCCACGTGATCTGAAAGCGCTTTCGGCAACGTCGGTTCAGCTGCCGGTATTGAAAGGGGAACTGGAAAAACTCAGCAGCTCGAAACTTCTTGCAAGATACAACAGCATGATCGACGATCTGGAGGAGATCGCAGGACTGGTGGAGAACGCCGTTGTTGAAGATCCGCCCGTATCCGTGAAGGACGGCGGAGTGATTAAAGACGGTTTCAACGAAGAACTGGATCAGCTTCGCCATATTATGAATCACGGACGTGATATAATCGCCGGCATCGAACAGCGTGAACGTGAGGCTACGGGTATAAAAAATCTGAAAATCGGCTTTAACCGTGTTTTTGGCTATTATATCGAGATAACAAGGTCGTATTACGATCTTATCCCCGATAACTACATAAGAAAGCAGACTCTTGCAAACGCTGAACGCTTTATCACTGAAGAACTGAAAAATGCTGAGAATTCCATCCTCGGCGCAAAGGATAAGGCTCTTACCCTTGAGGCTGAGATATTCGGGGAAGTACGTGAATTTCTGGCAACTAAACTTGAAGCCGTTCAGAAAACAGCATCCTCTGTGGCGGCTGTCGATGTTCTCTGCTCTTTTGCCGATGTGGCACTGAAAAATCTCTATGTTAAGCCGGATATAACCATTGACGGAACTATTGACATAAAGGCAGGACGTCATCCGGTGGTTGAACTTATGTGCCAGGATGAAATGTTCGTTCCCAACGATATCTACATCGACAAAAAGGCTTCAAGAATGTCGATAATCACCGGCCCGAATATGTCGGGTAAATCTACGTATATGCGCCAGACGGCTCTTATCGTGCTTATGGCTCAGATCGGCAGCTTTGTTCCTGCGGATTCGGCAAGGATATCTATAGTCGACAAGATCTTTACACGTGTGGGCGCTTCGGATGATCTTACGGCTGGTCAGAGCACGTTTATGGTGGAAATGAGCGAAGTTTCAGATATACTGAAAAATGCTTCTCCCGACAGTCTGGTCATCCTTGACGAGGTGGGACGCGGAACTTCTACCTTCGACGGAGTGAGCATCGCACGTGCTGTCGCAGAGCATATCTGCACTTCAAAAAAACTGGGATGCAAAACGCTCTTCGCTACCCATTATCACGAGCTTATCGGTCTGGAGCAGGAACTTGAAGGCGTCAAAAATTACAGCATCGCTGTAAACAAACACGGCGGAACTATCCGCTTTCTGCGTAAGATAGTCAGGGGAGGCGTTGACGAAAGCTACGGAATCGACGTTGCAAAACTTGCAGGTCTGCCGGCAAAGGTGGTCAGCCGTGCAAGAGAACTGCTGACCGAAATGGAAGCCAGCCGAAATACGGCGGAAAAATCCACTGTTTCTGAGCCGGAGCAGATAAGTTTCGGAAGCGTCTGCCGTGAACAGGCTCTTGAAATGCTTGAAAAAACCAACATCGACGAACTTTCCGACAGCGAATGCCGTGAACTTCTCAGGGATATGACGGAAATGATAAGCAGGAATAATTCCTGAAACAAAACAAGGAGAATTGATATGCCAAAATTCAATAAGGAAAATATGGCTGCCGAACTTGACCGCTTTGGAAAAACATATAAATATCCGGTCTTTGTTACGATAGCCGTACAAAACGGTATACTGGGCGGAAAAACAATAATAAGACACGGATATGCGGCAATTTCCGACGATCATTTTCTTCTGGTCGCCGATTATGAATCGGCAGATTCGGAAAAGATCATATATCACAGGCTTCCTGCATCGGGTATGAACTCAATCAGGGTAAGCAAAGCCGATAAAATGAACATATTTACCGTGCGCATAAAAGGAATAACTTCGGAATCAATAAAATATAAGATAAAAGTTTCCGTAACCGGTTCGGAGGTCGAAAACGGTCTGCCGGATCAGGTCGAAAACTGTTCAAAATTTGTGGAAAGATTCAGAAAATGGTCCGGAGAAATATAGGTGAAT
>UQXS01000070.1 GCA_900545125.1 uncultured Ruminococcus sp. | reverse complement strand
CCGTGCCGGGCGAGTTCGCCGGCGAGTTCTTCGGATGGAAATCCCTCCGCATTAAAAGAAACGATAGGCACATAATTGCTTTGCGGTTCACGGTATACAGTAATTTTTCTGTTTTTTTCAAGTTCTCTTATAAAACTGCGGCAGATATTTTCCTCGTGGGAGTATATCCGGTCGATACCTTTTTTGCGGATGAATCCGATGCCGGCTTTTACGGACATTGCACCGATTATACAAGGTGTACCGCTTTCAAGGCTGTCAGGAAGAATGTCCGGTTGTTTCAGACTTAGAGATGCACTTCCTGTTCCGCCCTGAATTATGGGAGATATCTTGTATTTTCCGTCGGTTATGAGAAGTCCGGTGCCGGTTATTCCGTACAGACCTTTGTGACCGGCAGTGCAAAGGATGTTGATTCCGTCTGAAATATCTATATCCGTTATACCGCACGCCTGAGCGCCGTCAGCGATAAAGCAGATATTATTTTCACGGCAGAGCTGACCGATTTCTTTCCACGGCATAAGCTGACCGGTGACATTGCTTGCAAGAGTGCATACGATAGCCTTTGTATCCGGCTGGATTAGCTTGCGGAAGTTCTGAACGGTGCAGCTGTCGTCTGGGCAAACCTGAGCAATGGAGAGTGAAATTTTCTTTTCCAGCGCAAGCTGAGCACCCGGACGAGCCGCAGAATTATGCTCCATGCTGCTCATTATGAGGTGACCGCCGTCTTTCATCACGCCCTGAATAGCGAGATTAAGAGCGTGAGTGCAGTTAAGGGTAAAGATAACATTTTCCGGCTGTGCGCCAAAAAATTCAGCTGCGGCAGCCCGTGCAGAATAGAGAGCCTGTGAGGTACGCATAGCAAGGGCATGACCGCCCCTGCCCGAATTTCCGCCGAACTGTTCAACCGCCCGTATAACTGCACGTTTTACTTCCGGCGGTTTGGGATAAGTGGTTGCTGCGTTGTCAAAATTTATAATCATATCAGCTGTCCCCCTTATTTAATGATAAATGGAACAGCGTTCATTTTCAGGATTTCGGCAGCCTTTCCGGCATCACCTCTTACGTGAAGAGAGTAGCCGCAGCTGCCGGGAGAAGCATTGACATTCCTTTTCAGATCGCAGGAGATCCCTCTTGCTTTCAGCAGTTTTTCGCCTTTTACGGCGAAGGTGTACGAGGGCATTTCCATAATGATGACCGTCAAAATCAGCCCCCCTTTTTCAGGATACAGGAGATACGGAAGCAAGAATAAGAGATCCTGTTATCCTGCTTCTTGATTTCTTGCTTCCGTATAGTATATGCAGTTGAAAAGGAAAGAGTGATTATTTCCCCTTCTTTTTATTTTTCTTTTTGCGGACAGACCAGCCGAAACTGCCGATTTTTTTCCCCAGCGAGAAGTATTCGCCGTGAGCGTAAGCCATAAGACCGCATTTTTTCAAATCCAGACGTTCATTTTCGTCTATATAGTCAGCATCGACATCAACGCCGACGATTTCAGCGAGAAACATTGTATGAGTTCCCAGCTCTTTTGATTCAGTCACCCGGCATTCAAGACTGACAGGACATTCTTCGATAAGCGGTGCGGAGATCTCATGAGAGGGTGCGGCGTGAAATCCGCATAGAGCGAATTTATCGGTATCCCTGCCGCTTTTCACACCGCAGAGATCGGTCTGACGGCACATAGCGGCGGTGGTAAGATTAATTACAAATTCCCCGGAATTTTTAATAATATCGTAGGAATACCGCTGCGGACGGACAGAGATATAGGTCATAGGGGGATGAGTGCAGAGGATTCCCGTCCAGCCAATTGTAAGAATGTTGGGGGACTGAAGAGTTCCGCAGCTTACGAGAGCCGCCGGAACGGGAGAGAGCAGGGCACTTCCCTTCCAGAATTGTTTTGGCATAATATTCACCAGCCTGATATAGATTTTTTATATTATAACATATTTTAATAAAAATTTCAATAGCGGAGATATGACAAATTTCGCAGGTATGGAATGGTATAATATGGCATGAAAAGGAGGCGGCATAATGAAAATGGAAATAAAAACCGGTTCTGGTGGAGCAACGGCGCTGCTCAGCGGTGAAATTGACCATCACAATGCAAAGGAGCTGCGTTCGCAGCTTGATAAATTTATAATATCGGTTCAGCCTGCCCTGCTTGTTATGGATTTCAAAAACATAACATTCATGGACAGTTCTGGGGTAGGTCTGATAATGGGCAGATCAAAGCTTATAAAGGAATGCGGAGGATGTCTGGAGGTAAGAAATACCCAGCCTTATATCCGGCGTGTACTCAGGCTGTCAGGCATTGAGCGGATCGTAAAAATAACATGAGGAGGAAAAGAAATGGAAGTAATGAACGAAATAAAATTTACTATGCCGTCGCTTTCGGTGAATGAGGCAGCGGCACGGGCAGTGGTCTCATCGTTTCTGATACAGGCAGATCCGACGGTTGAGGAACTTGCCGACATCAGGACAGCTGTTTCAGAAGCCGTTACAAATGCCATAGTACACGGCTACAGAAATTCCAAAGGAAGCGTTGAACTGACGGTCAAACTGCTGAAAGACCGTGAGATATACATACGCATCAAAGACAGGGGATGCGGCATATCCGACGTAAAACAGGCAATGGAGCCGCTTTTTACCACAGCTCCGGAGGAGGAAAGATCAGGTCTTGGATTTTCAGTCATGGAATCATTTATGGACAAGCTGAAAGTGAAAAGTGCTGTAGGAAAGGGCACGACGGTAGTCATGCGAAAAAGGCTTTCTCTCCATGAAGACTGAATCAGCGCAGCCGCTTGCCGAGGAGAATCTCGGACTTGTGCATTTATGTGCCAACAAGTTCCGCAGCAGAGGGATCGAATATGAAGATTTGTATTCCGCAGGGTGCATAGGCTTGTTAAAAGCGGTCAGGGCGTTTGATCCGGAACGGGGTGTAAAGTTTTCCACATATGCAGTGCCTGTTATTCTGGGTGAGATAAAGCGGCTTTTCCGTGACGGCGGAGCAGTCCATGTAAGCCGCAGTCTGAAAGAATTATCGCTTTCTCTCCAGAAACTTTGCGAAAAATTCCGCCTTGACAAGGGGAGAGAGCCGACGGTATCGGAATTGTCGCAGCTTTCCGGGGAGTCGGAGTCTGATGTTTCCGAAGCTCTGTGCGTCAGTAAGCCTGTTCTTTCGCTTACTTCCGGCGATGAGGACGGCAGCGAGATAGAGATTCCGCAGCCGCCGCCTGACGAAGCAATTGTAGATCTCATTGCGCTGAGGCAGATAATGGAGAGCCTTGAACCGAACGACCGTGCTTTGCTGGAACTTCGTTATTTCAGGAATCTCACACAGACACGGACGGCAAAGGCATTGGGGATGACGCAGGTGCAGGTATCACGGCGGGAAAAAAAGCTCCTGACGCAGATGCGTGAGGAGCTGTTGAAATAGTCGTCAGAAAATAAGATATTCAATGACTGAATTTGACATGAGAAATCCCTTGGGAGTGAGAGAAATAATATCGTTGTCAAATATGATATATCCGTTTTTGATAAGAGGTGGAAGTTTTTTTTCTATCATGCTGCGTTTTTCTCCGGCACTGCGCAGATCGAGACCATCACGCAGACGAAGCCGCAGCATGGCGTATTCTTCAAAGCCGCAGGGGGATTCGTCGGTGATACGCACAGGCTGAACATCGGACGAAATAAATTTTTCAAGATTGTTTTCGGCTGCAAATCGCTTTCCGCCGAAGCAGGAATGTGCAGAGGGGCCGATGCCGAGATAATCTCTGCACTGCCAGTATCGGCAGTTGTGACGGCTTTCAAAGGATGGTTTTGCAAAATTCGAGACTTCATACTGAAAGAATCCGTGTTGTTCAAGGATATCGACGGTGTAAAGATAGAGTTCGGCTGTAGAGTCGTCGTCGGGGAGATCTGAGCGGATACTGCCGCAGTCGAATGGCGTTCCGGATTCAATTTTAAGAATGTAAGCTGAGATATGGCTTATCGGCATACTGCAAAGACGGTTCACGGAATAATCAATGTCATAGGAGGTCTGACCGGGCAGAGCGAGCATGAGGTCGCAGGAGATATTGGTGAATCCTGCATCTGCGGCATCGAGAACGGCTTTCTCTGCTCTTGCGGAATCATGGCTTCTTCCGAGAAATTTCAGCTGACTGTCCGACATGGACTGAACTCCGATAGAAAGTCTGTTTATGCCGATATGCCGCAGTTTTTTCAGCTTATCGGGAGACAGTCCGGATGGATTGGCTTCGAGAGTTATTTCGCAGTTATTTTCAAGGCTGAAACGGTTTTGTATGCGGTCTGTAATGAGAGCAAGCTGATCCGGAGACAAAAGGGAGGGAGTTCCGCCGCCGAAATAAACGGTATCAACGGAGATATGGTAATTTCCGTAATGATCGAGATTGCGCAGAACAGCCTGAACATAGGCATCTGCGTTATCTTTGGAGTATTTCAGGGAATAGAAGTCGCAGTAGCCGCATTTTTTTCCGCAGAACGGAACGTGGATATAGATACCGAGGTCATTCATTTTGTGATAATGCGTATAGATTCAGTCATTTTGAAGAAAAAGGCATTGACAAGCCGAGGAACGACAATTATTGAAAGAACTATGCATATCTGGATAGGTACTTCCCAGTGCTGTACAAATGGATTTTTTCCTGCGTTAAGGTAGACCCAGACCATAGCGATTATGGCGGCGAGGCTGAATATTGCGTTAAAGATAGTTGCGCCTGTTCCGTTGACGCAAAGACCGCCGCAGTTGGAGCATGGTTTGCCTTTAGAATTCATCTGACCGGCAAGAGCTTTTTTTAGAGGGCCGAATGCTTTTTTTCCGCAGTGGGGGCAGGTGTAAATACTCATGTTTAAATCAATCCTAACTAAGGCAGTGCCACACAATCTTTGTGCGGTATTGCCTAAAAATTTTTACTGACCGTTTCCGGTATTTACCGGTGTAAGAACCGGTGTCATATTTGCAAGTGGAGTTTCCTTTGCAGCGGATGTTTTTTTTACGGCAGCAGACGGGAGCTTTGCTGCTTTTGAAGCCTTTTTCCGTTTTCTGCGGAATGTGAACAGATACTCTGCATAGAGAATGACAGCAATGGTAAGCATCATAGCGATTGCCGTCCAGATTCCATAGAAGTTGTCATCGCCCGAGACAAGCCCCCATAAGAGAATCAGCAATGAAGTTACGGTGAAGTTAAAAGGGGAGAATTCCCTCAGCCTTATCCGGATGCTTCTGAAAAATCTGTACGGTTTTGAATTGCGGCGGAAGATCATTTCCGCAATAGCTGAGACGGCACTCAATAAAATTATTATCCAGAGCAGGGCAATAATAAAATAATTTATCATTAATATTCCTCCGGTTTCAGCTGTCAAGTTTAAGAACGCTCATGAATGCTTCCTGCGGAACTTCTACAGTTCCGAGCTGGCGCATACGTTTTTTGCCTTCTTTCTGCTTTTCGAGAAGTTTCTTTTTACGTGTTATATCGCCGCCGTAGCACTTTGCAAGAACATCCTTGCGCATGGCTTTTACGGTCTCACGTGCGATTATCTTTCCTCCGATAGCTGCCTGAATAGGTACTTCAAAGAGCTGGCGTGGAATGTTTTCTTTCAGTTTTTCAGCTATTTTGCGTGCCCTGCCGTAAGCCTTGTCAGTGTGGATTATAAATGACAGTGCATCCACAACATCGCCGTTAAGAAGTATATCCAGTTTTACCAATTTTGAGGGAGTGTATCCCAGCATCTCATAATCAAAAGAAGCGTAGCCTTTTGTGCGCGATTTCAGTACATCAAAGAAGTCGTAGACTATCTCGTTAAGCGGCAGTTCATAGTGCAGATTCACTCTTGTATCGTCAAGATACTGCATATCCTTGAAAATACCTCTTCTGTCCTGGCAGAGCTCCATGATATTTCCCACAAATTCCGAGGGAGAAAGAATATCCGCTTTGACCATGGGTTCTTCAGCTGTCTGGATGAGGGCAGGATCCGGGTAATTGCTGGGATTGTCTATATATACAGTTTCTCCGTTTGTCAGAGTGACTTTGTAGATAACAGACGGAGCAGTTGTAATGAGATCAAGATTATATTCACGTTCAAGGCGTTCCTGTATGATTTCCATATGCAGCAGTCCGAGAAATCCGCAGCGGAAACCGAAACCGAGAGCTATTGAGGTTTCCGGTTCAAAAGAAAGGGAAGCGTCGTTGAGCTGGAGTTTTTCAAGAGCTTCACGCAGATCGCCATATTTAGCGCCGTCAGCAGGATAAATTCCGGAAAATACCATAGGATTTACTTTTCTGTAACCCGGAAGCGGTTCGTCGCAGGGAACGTCGTTATTGGTAACGGTATCGCCGACTTGCGTATCGCCGATGCTTTTAATCGAAGCAGCGATATATCCTACTTCTCCGGCTTCCAGAGAACCGCTGTTGATAAGATTGGAAGCGTCCATAAATCCTGCTTCCACAACGGTAAATACTGCGCCGGTTGCCATAAGCCGTATGCTGTCGCCGACCTTTACTGTTCCCTCCTTGACCCTCACGTAGATAATAACACCCTTGTATGAGTCATAATAACTGTCGAAAATCAAAGCCTTAAGGGGCTTTTTTGTATCGCCTTTCGGAGCGGGGATATCAGTAACGATCTTTTCAAGGACAGCTTCGATATTTGTTCCCATTTTTGCTGATATTCTGGGAGCATCCATTGCGGGTATGCCTATTACGTTTTCAACTTCTGAACATACTCTGTCGGGGTCAGCGGACGGCAGGTCAATTTTATTTACAACAGGGACGACTTCAAGATCATGTTCAATGGCAAGATAAGTGTTGGCAAGAGTCTGTGCCTCTATGCCCTGAGATGCATCAACTACCAGAATAGCGCCTTCGCAGGCGGCAAGAGAACGTGAAACTTCATAGTTGAAGTCAACGTGACCTGGGGTATCAATGAGATTGAAGATATAGGTTTCGCCGTCGGAGGCGGTATATTTAAGGCGGACGGCACGGGCTTTTATTGTGATTCCACGTTCACGTTCGATATCCATGTTGTCGAGAAGCTGATCTTCCATATCACGGACTGCGACAGTCTCGGTTTTTTCCAGGATTCTGTCGGCAAGGGTGGATTTGCCGTGGTCTATATGGGCAATTATGCAGAAATTTCTGATTTTTTCGTTAGCCAAAGCGGTTTTACCTCTTTCTACATAAGACCCGTCGGGAGTTTCCGGACAGATCTATTAAAATTATTTTTTATATTATATCACAAAAAAATCCATTTGTAAAGATATGATGAAAAAAAGCAGCTGCATTTTTTAGCGGCTGTGATTATGACAGTCGCTAAAGAAATGCAGCTTAGTCAAAAACAACAACAGGCACTGAAGCAGATTAATCATCATCAGCAAACTCAAAGAGATCGCCTGGCTGACAATCCAAAGCATTGCATATTGCGCACATGGTTTCAAATCGGATACCTTTCATTTTTCCGGTTTTGAGGTTGGATAGATTTACATTAGTCATGCCAACCTTTTCGGCAAGTTCGTTCAGAGACATCTTACGGTCTGCAAGCATACGATCAAGACGTATGATTATCTTTCCCATGATACACCGCCTCTATGCAATAAGGTCATTATCTTCCTGAAGCTTGTGACCGTAGACAAAAATCTGGGAAATTATCCCTACGATAACTCCGAGTGCAATTATGAAGAAATTCTGGAAGTTGACTGTGGTGTAGACTATTTTTATGTTGTCGCTTGTATTTACTTCAACATAGCTTGGCATACAGCCTGCAGCTACAATTATAACTGCAATTATGCGAAGCTTCCATATTATCGCTGCTGAGAAAGGCTTTCCGTTTTTTCTGACGTTAGCGAGAATAAGGCAGAGCAAGAGAAGTACGAAAGAAATTGCAAAGCTATAAACTGCGTTTGTAAGGTACTGTTTTGGACCGTTGCCAATGAAAGCAATAAGGGCGTACAGCCCTGCAATGAGTGCACCAGCTGCAAGTAATCCAGCGAACACTATGTTTGCACAGGTGTGTGTGTTTCGGTGTGTGATTTTAGGATCACTCATAATAAATTCCTCCTTTGAAATTAAAGTAACGCTATAAATATTTAAACATTTTATCAGCTGACAACCATATTATATACTACGAATTAAATTATGTCAATAGATATTTAAAGTTACACTTTAAATATTGTAGATGTTAACAATTTAATCGCAGAATAAATCGCTATAATTATGTGAAATATCTATAATTTGAATATGATTGCACGTGACTTATCTATTATGAACTTTTTCTTCGTTATGTACAAAACAAGCTATGAACCTTTTACATATTAAATAGAGGGAAAAATTTTGGTTTACCCCTTGACAAATCCTGTCCGATGTGGTAAAATAAGCAAGTATCGTGCTTAACGATATAGTAATTATCCTTACCCTCAGTAGGTTGAGGGCATATCCCGGAAGGAGGTGTACATCATGGCAAAGGTATCCGCTAAGTATGAAGTAATGGTTGTTTTCAGCCTGAAGTACGGCGAAGAGCCTATGAAGGCTCTTGTTGAAAAGTTCAAGGAGAGAATTGAAAGACATGCCGAAGCTGTTGAAGTCAACGAAGATTGGGGTAAGCGCAAGCTTGCATATCCTATCGAAGACGAAACAGAGGGTTACTATGTAATCTACACATTCGAGTCAAAGCCTGACTATCCTGCTGAGCTTTCAAGACGTCTCAACATTACAGACGGCATTCTTCGTTCACTGGTAACAGTCTGCTGATCGCATCAAGTCATTATTTCAGGGAGGTGCAATGATGAATAAAGTTATTATAATGGGAAGACTTACGGCAGACCCGGAGCTGCGCCAGACGCAGAGCGGAATCAGTTCATGCCGTTTTACCGTAGCTGTTGACCGGCGTTTCGCTGATAAGAATACCGGTGAAAGACAGGCAGATTTTATCACCTGTGTCGCATGGAGACAGACAGCAGAGTTTGTTACACGCTATTTCAGCAAAGGCAGCATGATCTGTGTTGAGGGAAACCTCAGAACAGGCAGTTATCAGGACAGAAATCATCCCGACGTAACGCATTACACGACAGATGTTTTTGTTGATAATGTTGAATTCACCGGATCAAAGAGAGAAACCGGAGGCGGCGGATCAAATTATTCCGCACCGCAGAATAACTATAACAGCAATAATAATTATCAGACTCCTCCACAGCAGCCGACAGCTCCTGTACAGCAGCCGGCGCAGAATAACGACAGTATGTCTTATGGCAGCCTGAGTGATTTTGAAGAAATTCTCAGCGACGGAGATGTTCCGTTCTAAGCAGAAATTTTAACGTTACTTTATAAAGATAGGAGGAAAAGTCATGGAAAAGGAAAGAAATTCACGTCCTGCCAAGAAGCTTCGCAAGAAGGTTTGTATGTTCTGTGCAGACAGAATCGAGAAAATCGACTATAAGGATCTTGCAAAGCTCAGAAAGTGCATGACAGAAAGAGCAAAGATTCTTCCCAGACGTGTGACAGGAACCTGCGCTTATCATCAGCGTGAGCTTACAGTTGCCGTAAAGAGAGCAAGACATATTGCACTGCTTCCTTACGTAAGCGACTGATTATAAAAAAACGGGAGGCGATAAACCTCCCTTTTTTGCATATATTTTGTATATTTTATGTATGCTCTGCTGCATCCGGAGGGATTCCCCTGCCATTATGCAGCAGCTGTGTTATCAATGGAACTGCGGCATCATCAGACCATTTCTTGCATCATGTGAGGTCTGAGCTCCATTGAGAGCGTGTTTAACGGTCTGTCGTATTAAATGCCAGCTCGTCGTCTCTGCGGAAGAGCAGAGATATGCACCAGACAGCAGAAATAGCCACAAGAATATAGATAGTTCTGCTGATAAGGCTTGCTGCGCCGCCGAAGAGCCACGCAACCAGGTCAAGCTCGAAAATACCTACCAGACCCCAGTTTATTCCTCCGATTATCAGAAGAATAAGAGCTATTTTGTCCCACATATTGAGAACACCTCGCTTTTATTCGGGGGTGAAGCAATACGGTATAACGATCGCCGATCATTTTACGGTATTGCCCGACGCTGTTTGCGTCTGTTTGTATTATTGCTGTTTAAAACTGAATTATTCAGTAGATTAGGAGAAAGTTATGGAAAAAAATCTGAAAATATTTTTAATAATAATAGCCGTGGTTGCCGTTCTGCTTGTTATTCTGGAATTAATATCATATTTCAGCAAAGGCAGGCGCAAGGGAAGAGCAGCTGAAAGGAAGGTAGCAAAGACCATTGCGAAGCTTGGAAAGAACGATAAACTGAGAGTAATAAATAACGCATTTCTTCCGCTGTATAAAAAGACGGTAGAGATTGATCATCTTGTTTTCGGACGTTTTGGTGTTCTTGTTGTAGAGACAAAGGGAATTTCCGGAACAATATCGGGCAGCGGCAGGAAGCTTGTTCACAAGGTAGGGCAGAATGTTCATAAGCTTTATAATCCGCAGCTTCAGAATAAGACGCACGTTGATAATGTCATACATCATCTTAAAAAGGGCGGATTTGCCTCTACACCGGTTTACGGAGCCGTGGTGTTTACCGATAAGGATGTAGTTGTTGACAGAAGCATTGGTATGAATCTTGATCAGTTCAGGGAAATGTTTGAGCAGCTTGAAGACAACGGCTGTAATCAGGATGTGCTTTATCATTATTTTCAGAAGCTTACGGTAACGAATCCGATCAGAAAATTTTTCCATAAATTCAGCAAAAAGGATTGGGATTGAATTTCATCCGCAAACAAAAAAGACTGCCGGAGCAGTCTTTTCAGTATGTTTAAAAAGTAAAGTATTACAAATAATGGGTTTCCAAAGGGGGATTTCCCCCTTTGGCGGAGTCCAGAGGCAGCGCCTCTGGTGGGGTGCGGG